>JAAFHY010000026.1 GCA_013298505.1 Cytophagales bacterium | reverse complement strand
GCGTGTTTAACGATGGCTCGAAACGCGATCTTTCGGGGAGTGGTTTTTCTGAACCGGATGCCATGGGCACCAATATGCTTCGCTTTAGCTTTTGGTTAAAAAATAAAGCACTACCCATCACTGCCATTATCACAGGAGAGGAAAATGAATCAGCATTGTTTTTAGGAAAGCGAGAGCATTTTTCTTCGCTCTATTTTAAAGCTTCTAATAAGCAAAAGTCGTTTGAACATTTTTTGAATCAGCATAAGCTAGTTGCCAATCAAGTGGCCTTTGTTTTTGACGATGTACTAGACCTTTCGGTGGCTGCTCAATGTGGGGTGCGCATTAATGTCAGGCGAAAGGCAAATCCACTCTTCAATCAGTATTTGTTCGACAATCAACTTTCAGATTACATGACCGGCCAAGTTGGTGGTAGCCAAGCTGTACGCGAAGCATGTGAACTGTTAATTGGCCTGGCCGAAAACTACAACGAAGCCATAGCACAACGTAGTCAATTTTCTGATTCATATAAAGAGTATCTCTCCAATAGGCAACAAGTTGAAACGACTACATTTGTGGGAATTGTTTAACTTGTGTGAGAATACCTTAAATTTTATCGCAATAAAAAGCTAAGATTTCTTTAGGCTTTAGTAGCATAAACAACGCGGGCAATACTAAAAATCCTATTGCTCTAATTCCCTAATCTCAAAATCCTTTCCCTTTCCAAACTTAATTAGGTCTTTGATGGTGTAACGTTCCAAAGTATGAAGGTCTTTTACTTTGAAGTCGCCATTGGTCATGATGTTCTCAATCTGAAACTCGTAGCGATCGCCAAAGTTGATCAGGAAATATTTTTTGCCAGTGCGCAATGCACCAAAAGAGAGGCCTGCCATTATTAAATAAGATGTGCTAGGTCAAGTTCAAAATTTATTAAATAACGATTTCTATTCAAACAAATCCCCCTGGTCTTCCGATCGACCGAGCAACTTAGCATCAATTGTTTTGGTTGCCTTGGCACCAAGCTTTTTCAGTTCTTCTGTTCTGCGCACCAAGTTACCGCTGCCCAGCGATAGTTTTTTCATTGACTCCTCATACATCTTTTTGGATGAGTCCATGTGTCTACCAAGTGCAATCAAGTCATCGGTAAAGCCTACAAACTTATCATACAAATCGCCTGCTTTGTTGGCAATATCTAATACATGGCGGTTTTGATATTCTTGCTTCCAAACTGTTTTTATCAATTGCAACGATGGTATTAATAAAGTTGGGCTTACAAAAACAATTCTTCGTTGCAGCGCCTCTTCGTACAAATTTTTTTCAGATTGAATTGCCAAAATATACGCAGGCTCAATCGGAATAAACATGATCACAAAATCAAGACTTTGCTCGGCTATATTTTGATATTTTTTTTCCGAAAGCCCCTTCATGTGCTGACGAATCGAAACCATGTGAGCTTTTAATGCAATCACTTTCTCTTCTTCCGTTTTTGAGTTAATAAAATTGTTGTAGGCTGTTAAACTCACTTTCGAGTCGATGACAACGTGCCTATTCTCGGGCAACCGGATGATCACATCGGGGCGCAAGCGACCCTCAGCAGTAGTAAACGATTCTTGGATAGAATATTCCCGGTCGCGCTCTAAGCCTGATTTTTCTAAAATGCTTTCTAAAATAAATTCGCCCCAAGCTCCTTGCGTTTGGCTATCGCCTTTTAAGGCACGGGTTAAGTTCTCCGCTTCCTTGGTCATTTGCACATTCAGCCTTTGCAAATTTTCTAGCTGCTCACGCAGCGCAGAGTTGCGCGAAATCGTATCTTTATGCGTTTCCTCCACGCGCTTTTCAAATTCAATTATTTTTTCGCCCAATGGTTTGAGCAGATCAAAAATGTTAGATTTATTTTGATCGGTAAATTTTTTGCTTTTTTCTTCAAAAATTTCGTTGGCTAAATTCTTAAATTGATCTGCAAATTTTTGCTGGAGTTCAAGCATCTCTCCCCGCTTCTCTTCAAATTTTTCTTCCAGGTTGCGGTAGTTGGCTTCAGTTTCAATCAAATCGTTTGTTGCCTTTATTGATTTTTCTCGTTCTGAGTCTACCGTTCTTTTTATTTCGTCAAGCTGAATCGTAATCAATTTGTTTTTCTCTTGCTCTCCAATCAGCCGCGTGTTTAAATCTTGCAGCAAAATAGCCGATGTGTTTTTGTTAATTAACCATCCTACCAAGCCTCCGAGTGTCAAACCAATTAATATAAACACGATCTCCATAGCACGTAAAGTTAGATCATTTCCATACCTTTATAACTCTTTCAATTCAAAATTTATGGTCGATACAATTACATCTAGCCAAGAGGCCATTGCCTTAGAAGAAAAATTCGGAGCGCACAATTACCACCCGCTACCCGTTGTGTTAAATAAAGGAGAAGGTGTTTTTCTATGGGACGTGGAAGGCAAAAGATATTATGATTTTCTATCTGCATACAGTGCCGTAAATCAAGGGCATTGTCATGCACGCATTATTAACGCGCTGATTGAGCAAGCCAAAGAATTAACGCTTACCTCAAGGGCTTTTTATAATGATAAACTGGGCGTGGCCGAAAAATTTGTGTGCGAACTCTTTGGCTATCAAAAGGCATTGTTTATGAACAGCGGTGCCGAAGCAAATGAAACAGCTATTAAGCTAGCGCGCAAATGGGGATACACCAAAAAAGGTATTCCCGAAAATCACGCGGTAATTGTAGCGGTAAAAAAGAATTTCCACGGGCGCACCACTACCATTATTAGTGCTTCTACCGATCCTTCTTCGCAAAAAGGCTTTGGGCCGTTCATGCCTGGGTTTCAAATTATAGACTATGATAATGTAGCTGCTATTGAAAAAGCTCTTTCTAACCCCAATGTATGCGGCCTTTGGATAGAGCCCATACAAGGCGAAGCGGGAGTTTACGTTCCACACGATGGTTACTTAAAAGAAGCGGAGCGGCTATGTAAGCAATACAATGTGTTGCTTATGATGGACGAAATTCAAACGGGTATTGCACGCACTGGCAAGATGCTGGCATGCGAGCATGAAAGTGTCCGCCCTGATCTGTTGATTTTAGGCAAAGCACTTTCGGGTGGGGTATTACCTATTTCGCTAGTACTTGCCGATGATGACGTCATGCTAGTGATAAAGCCTGGAGAGCATGGATCAACTTTTGGCGGCAACCCGCTTGCAGCGGCCGTTGTAATGGAAGCACTAAAAGTAATTGAAGATGAAAAGTTGGCCGAAAATTCAGAGCGACTCGGCAAAGTATTTCGAGCTAGAATGACAGCCTTTATGCAAAAATCTTCAATGGTAAAACTTGTACGTGGCAAGGGCCTGTTAAACGCGATCGTGATTAACGATAGCCCCGAAAGCGATACAGCTTGGAATATTTGTTTGCAGTTTGCCAAAAACGGATTGCTCGCAAAACCTACGCACGGAAACATCATCAGGCTGGCGCCCCCTTTGGTAATTACCGAAGAGCAAATACACGCGTGCTGCGACATTATTGAAAAATCGATAGTTGAAGCCACCAACCGATAAAATAAAATGATTTCTTGGAGTGAATTGGCTAAACTTCCCCTCGAAAAGAAAATCTCTTTACTCTATCAGCATGCTCATTTCGTAATGGCCATCCGCTATTACAAACAGAAGGTGAACCTTTATCTTTTAGGGGATGACTATATCGAGGTGTTTATAGATCACAAGCAAACACTGATTGAGCGCATTGCCCTGCTAGACCGCTCACATACGCGAATGAAATTTTATTCTGATCAAATTAAACTGCCCTCAGGGATTTGATAGAAATAAAAAATGGCTTCGAAAATCGAAGCCATTTTCTTGTAGCCGATCGTTATGACTTTATGCGGCCGCTGTCTCTTCTTGTTTAGATTGCTGCCTTAACACAACCACTTTCTTTGCCTTATACCCACAATACCCGCAAAGGTAATGTTTGATAATTTCGCCCTCTTCGGTGGCGGTTGGTGTTTTGGTTATTTCCTCTTTCACTACTTTAAATGTTTGATAGTTACATTCAGGGCATTGTATAGCATGCAAGTGGCCTGCATATTTTTCAATTTGTATAAAGCCCGATTCTTCATCTTTCCACACATCATAGTCTACGGAAAAGACATTCTCTTCGGCTTGCATACCTTCATCTAAGTAAGCATCTTCTTCTTCTTCGCTAAGGAGCTTCATGGGCTTGCCAGTTTTCGGGGAAATCCGAGGCTTATACCGTAGCACTTTCAATCGCTTTTCAATAAAGAAAGGATAATAAAACTTTAACAGGTTTTGAAGGATCAACGCAACAACTAGACCTACCGCAATGGTGAGAAAAGCCCTCACGAAAAACAGAACGGCACTAAATTTATCAATGCTGGAATTGAAAAAGAAGCAAAGCCCTATGACGATCATAATGGCAGCAATCCATAAGAATTTTATTTCATGCTTATTGATAAAATCATACTTATTCTTATTGCCACTAGTGGCTTGAAGCTTTACGAAATAGCCAATTGCAATAAGAACCCCTAATGCCCAGAAAACATAACCCATATTGGCTGCCATGCTGTTCCATGAATCGTACTTGTGGGGGTTTAATTCTTCTTCCATAATTATTGAATAGGTTTAAACATTTGGGAGATTAAGATCTGTATACTTAAACAATTTCAAATATAACTAAATCGGTAAATCTTACATCAAAATTAGCAGAATTTCATAATAATTAATCGCTATTCGTTGCCAAAACAGGCTGTTGCAAAGTGCTTTATCGAAGCTTGCGCACTGGCTGGGTCTTCAAACATACCCATGTGGCTACTCGACTGTAACACTACCAAAGTTGATTTTTTTAAAAGATCGGCCATTTTTTGAGAAATGGCCAACGGAATTATCGCGTCATGCTTCCCGGCCAAAATCAATGATTTATAACCGGTTAAATGCTCGTAGCTGGGTCTATCACGCATGGCTTTGGTATAACTAATAAGCGTTTTGAGTGGCGTTGAATATGCTATCGAAAACATGGTTGGAATGGCCTCATGATCTTTTGCGTGAAATAGGTTGGGTACGAAAGTTTTAACAAATGGGGCTACACCATGCTCTATTACAAACTCAATTGTCTTATCCCGATTTGATTTTTTCTCGGCACTATCAGCAAAAATGGTAGAGTGGAACAATACAATCCCCGCAGAAAAACCAGGCTTTGCTCGCTGCATGGCCAAGGCAACATACCCACCCAGCGAGTGGCCAATTACAACTGGGTTTCTAACTTTAAAACTATCTAATTCATTGGCAACCGAATTAGCCACTTCATCGATTGAATTTACTTCGGGCCACGGTTGGCTAGCTCCAAATCCAGGCAAGTCAATCAAAAAAATAGTAAAGTGGGAACTGAGGCGGTCAACAAGAGAATCCCAAATTTGATGCGTTTCACAAAAGCCGTGTAGAAAAACTAAGGGTGGCCCTGTTCCTATTTTCTTGCAAAAAAGAGTGCTCATTTGAGTTCAAACCCGAACTGGCTCCAGCATTTCAATAACAGCTAGCTCGATTCCCTCTGGGTCGAATCCGCATTCTTTATGGAGTTCGAGTTGCTCGCCATGCTCTACTATTTTATCGGGGATGCCAAGTCTTTTTACCAATGACGAATATTGGTTGTCTGCCATAAACTCTAGAACGGCACTTCCTATCCCACCTTGTATGCAACCGTCTTCTACTGTAATAATTTTACTATAGGTAGAAAAAATAGTATGAAGCAATGCTTCGTCCAATGGCTTGGCAAAGCGTAGATCGTAATGGCCAATATGAATACCTCTTTTCTCTAATTTATCGCACACTTCAACTGCGTAGTTTCCAATATGGCCAATGGTAAGGATGGCTAACTCTTTCCCTTGTCGGATTGTTCTGCCTGTTCCTATTTCTACTTTTTCAAATGAAGTTCTCCAACTCGGCATTACACCTTGCCCACGCGGGTAACGAATGGAAAACGCTTGATCTGCGCGGGGTAGTTGTGCAGTAAACATCAAATTGCGTAGCTCTTGCTCGTTCATAGGCGCAGCTACAATCATATTTGGGAGACACCTAAAGTAAGCTATGTCATAAGCACCGTGGTGAGTGGGGCCATCGGCTCCGGCAAAACCTGCCCTATCTAAGCAAAAATTGACAGGTAAATTTTGAATACACACATCGTGCACTACCTGATCGTAGGCGCGCTGCATAAATGAACTGTATATGTTGCAGAACGGAACCAATCCTTGTGTGGCCAAACCAGCCGAAAACGTCACCGCATGTTGCTCGGCAATGCCTACATCAAAAGCTCTGTTGGGCATCTCCTTCATCATAATGTTCATCGAAGAGCCTGAGGGCATGGCTGGTGTAACGCCCACGATTTTGTCGTTTGCTTTTGCTAACTCAACCAATGTGTGGCCAAATACGTCTTGGTATTTGGGGGCTTGCGGTTGCTCGTATATTTTTTTATGTATTTCGCCTGTAATTTTATCGAACGTACCTGGTGCGTGCCAAGTGGTTGCATTTCCTTTTTCGGCTGGGCCATAACCTTTTCCCTTGGTGGTTATACAGTGAAGTATTTTGGGCCCTTTAATTTGATTGAGGTCGCGCAAAACGGCCACCAAGTGATCGACATCGTGGCCATCTACAGGACCGAAGTAGCGCAAGTTGAGCGACTCGAACAAATTGCTTTGGCTCAGCAAGGTTGACTTGATACCCGTTTCTATTTTTGATACAATTTCTTGCGCACTTTTTCCGAAGGTGGAAAGTTTGCCCAGCAAATTCCAAACATCTTCCTTAAGCCTGTTATACGTTTTAGAAGTAGTAATGTCTGTGAGATAGTCTTTTAGCGCGCCAACGTTGGGATCGATGGACATGCAGTTGTCATTTAGGATGATGAGCAGGTTGGTATCGGATACACCCGCGTGATTGAGTCCTTCAAAGGCCATGCCGCCCGTAAGGGCTCCATCTCCAATTACCGCAACGTGTTGCTTATTGGCGATGTTTTGATATTTCGATGCCATCGCCATTCCGAGAGCTGCCGAAACAGAAGTGGAAGAATGGCCTACGCCAAAAGCATCGAAGGGGCTTTCTTTTCGTTTAGGGAAACCCGAAATGCCATTGTAAAGTCGGTTGGTCGCAAAGTTATCCCTTCGCCCCGTTAAAATTTTATGCCCATAGGCTTGATGACCTACATCCCAAACGAGCTGATCGTAGGGTGTGTTTAGTACATAATGCAAAGCCACTGTTAATTCTACCACACCCAAACTTGCCCCAAAATGACCACCATAAACCGACACGTTATCGATTATAAATTGCCTTAGCTCTTCGCAAAGTTGCGCCAACTGGATCTGATCTAGTCTCTTAAGATCTACTGGGCTATCGATTTTCGACAATAATTTTCCGGGTGTGATGAGCATTTCTTTCAATAATTAATGACTATGTAGAAACGGTAACTCAAGGTAAGTGTTTTAAGTACTTTTTGGCAGGGTTGGGTCACAAATTTAGAGATTTAAAAATTACCACGATTTATTAGTTGGTTTTGGATAATTTTACCGTTCGTTAATATTTATGGAACAAAGACCTTTTGAAATTCATTTGCCCCTTTTTGAAGGGCCGTTTGATCTACTTTTATTTTTCATCGAGCGCGATGAATTAGAGATTAACGATATTCCTATCTCTACCATCACCAACGACTTTTTGGCCTACCTGCGCCAATTGGAAACCATGAACATAGAAGTAGCGAGCGAGTTTATTCTGGTAGCAGCCACCTTAATGCGGATAAAATCAAAGATGTTGCTGCCCCGCCCACAACTCGATGAGCAAGGCAACGAAATTGACCCACGTGAAGAGTTGGTAAAGCACTTATTGGAATACAAGAAATACAAATCGGTAGTTGAGCAATTCCACAAAATGGAAGAAGTGGAGTTGATGAAAGAGAAGCGTGGCAACTTAATGAAAGAGTTAAGGCAACTGGCCGAAAGCACCAACGTAGAAGCCGAATTGCAAGACGTGGATTTGTTTAAACTCTTGATGGTTTTTGAAAAAGTTTTGAAACGCCAAGAAGAAGAGAAAAATAAACCCGTACATCAGGTGATTCAATACCCTTATACCATGGAGGGGCAGAAAGAGTTTATCATCAACCAAATCAATTCAAAGCCGCGGGTAGCTTTTATCGAGTTATTTGAAGGAGCCCCTACCCGCATTGCCCTGATCTTCAATTTTCTTTCGATCTTAGAATTGCTCGCCAGTGGTTTTATCAGCATTCAGCAAGGCGAAGGCTTCAACAATTTTTGGGTAATGCGGCACGAACATGCCGAGGTTTCGGAGGAACCTGCACAGTAGATTTCTGCTATAGCTATACGGGTATGGTAACTACCACTTCGGTAAATTCTCCATGTACGGTATGTAGTTCCACAGAGCCATCTAATTTTTCGGTTGCCTTTTTTACCAAATACAAACCAAGCCCGTTACCGATCGATTTTTCGGAGCCACGGTAAAACATGTTAAATATTTGATCTTTGATTGTTGGGCTTATGCCTGTTCCATTATCGTGAATGGTGAGTCTCAAATTTCCATCGATCTGAAGGATGGCTATTTCTACTTTTAAATTGACGTGTTCTTTTCTAAACACAATCGAGTTTTCAATCAGGTTCTCTAAAATAATTTTCAAAAACTGGGAGTCGGATTGTACCACCATTTCGGGCTGTATCGTGATGTTAAGAAAATCGGTATTCTCCCAAATCAATGGCTGAAGTGTTTTGGTTACATCGTTAATGAGTTGCTCGAAATTAATTTTAGTCTTCTCTATTTCTTCTTTAAAAATCTGATGGATGTTGAGCAACTTTGAAAGCACACGCCCCATTTCGATGGCCGTAAATTCAATTCGGTTGATATTCAATTTTTGCAAAGCCAAATCGGGCTCGCGTTGAGTAATCATGGTAAGGCCTTGTATGCGCAAAATGGGGCCTTTCAAATCGTGCGAAGCGCGGTAAATAAATGTATCGAGCTCTTTATTGCTTTCTTTCAACTTATCGAGCGTAACCATCAGTTCGCTCGTTCGCTTATCTACAATATCCTCAAGATTAGAATTTACTTTTTTTAGTTCTTCATTCTTAAAAATAATTTCTTTTTGGGCATCTTCGAGTCGATCGCGCTGATAGCCGATCTCTGCCTTTTGCTGCTCTAGCTTTTCGTTTTTTACTTGTATCTCTTCGGTGCGCAATTTTACTTTTGCTTCCAGGTTTTCGTAGAGCAAAGCGTTTTCGATCGAGATGGCCATTTGAGGAGCCAAAATATCTAATAGCTCTAATCGCTGCGCGGTAAATGTATCGTAGGCTAGGTTATTCTCTAAGTAAAAAATGCAACTGAGTTTTCCCTTTCTAATTACTGGATAGCAAAGAATTGATTTTGGTTGCTGCTTGATAATGTACTCATCGTTACCAAACTGTAAATCTTTGTAAGCATTACCAAACACCAAGCTCTTCTTTGTTCGTGCCACATAATGAATAACCGAAAGCGGTAAATCGGTAGCATTATCTAATGAACTATGAACCATTGCGTGGCGATCGACTAAAATCTTTAATTGGTTGTTGTCATTATCGATCAAAGCACCACGTTGTGCCCCTGCGCTTTGTTCAACAATCACCATCATTTTTTCAAGTAATGCCCCTAATACCAATTCTTGCGAAATGGCTTGGTTGGCTTTTACCACCGTATTTAAATCAAGGGCTTGGCTGTTGTTTAGTCGGAGTGAATCGTTTGATTCAAAAATTGTAAATTCCTCTACTCTTCGGT
Source organism: Cytophagales bacterium (assembly GCA_013298505.1). GTDB lineage: Bacteria > Bacteroidota > Bacteroidia > Cytophagales > Cyclobacteriaceae > ELB16-189. Next base: position 27,074 of record JAAFHY010000026.1, on the reverse strand, counting down.
AGCGCAATAACTTTCCGAACCGGGCGGTTAGGTGTTTTACTTTTTCGATAGCTCCCCACTGAGCATAAGCACGCACAGCACTTTCCAAGTAATGTACGGCTAGGGACTCGCGGTCTTGCTCTAGAAAATAGTTGCCGGCCAGTTCGTACGCCAAGGCGGCCTCTTGAATAAATTGATTTTTACTGGCACCCTTTATTGCATCTTCATAACAATTGCTTGCCAAGTGGCTATTCCCTAAAAGTCGATTGTACTCGGCCAATACAAGTTGGTAACGGTGCGCATGATGCTCGGGCGAACACCTTGCCCACTTACTCAATTTCTTAAGGTTTTCAGTGATTCTTTTTAAGTTTTTTTTCGGTGCCTTTTCTTTCGTTATCGCGGCAGCATAAATCAAACTATCGTAAAAAAAATAAATCGGATAAATAATAGAAGCGATGGCACTCTCTAAGTACAGCTCTGTCTTCTTGATGTGCTCAATGGCTTGCTCATTTTGGTAAAATAAGAAACTTAGGTACGCCTTCTGCATGTAGCAAGCAAAAAGCGATGTTTTATCATTTGCCTGTTGATGGATCGGCAACATGATGGTTTCATCGTATCTCTTACCAATCAATTCGGTAGGGTTTGCCGCACCACCTCTTAGGTTACTAACTGTTTGAAGAAATATTTTATTAAAATGAAGGGGTGTGTTTTGGTTAAACGATTGAATGATCTCGTCTCGTTGCGTAGCTTCTACTTCAAGCCGCTGTAACGAATGCCCAAGACAAAAACTATAAAGAGTTTGATTAAACAGGCACAAGGCTCCGTACTCGATATCGCCCGATTCTTTTGCCATCTCAAATAAAGTGGGCAGGCTTAACACAAAATCTCCCGGGTGGTTTTTCCAATGATTCAAAAACCCATTGATCACGATCAACGTACGCAAGCGAAGGCTTTTGTTATTGAATTGATCGAGTAAGCTTTCGGCTACCTTACCAAGTTTGTAACCCCCCTCAATATCTCCGAGCACTCCGGTCTTTACCACACCAAACGATGCATAGGCAAAAGGAGAATATTCGCAATTACCATACTTCAGCGAAAGCTCTACCTGTTTAAAAACCAACAATGGAAATAAGTTGGGCAATGCAAAATAGGCAGAGCTGTTTACACTTACCAATATGCGCATGGCCGCCAATTTTTTTGGATCGGTCATTTTGGGCAATTGCAGCAACGCACGTTCGCTTTTTCTAGCCATCGAAAATTGGAGAGAGAAAAGTGCCGAAACGATTGTTACTTTTGATGGGTTGGCTGGAAACTTCACTCCTAGCATAGCAGCAACTTCTACGGCCAGTTCTACTGCCTCAACCAACTGATTGCGCGACTGATGGTATTGTATTTTTACTTCATAGGCTTTAATCTTATCGAGCAGCGAAGTGGCCTGTTTCAAAATTTCTGTAATCGCCAATTCCATGGCGTTAAAGTTGCCGATCAAATAGGCTGTATCGGCTGCTTCGTTGAACAACGTCAGGGTCAATTTGTAATCGGTCACCCACGGGTTGAAGGGGAGCAACCAAAATAGAGCATCTTGAAGGTAGCCATGCGCTTGCGGAAACGCAACCGAGCGCTTGGCGCGCAAGCCTGCATCTAAATTAAAACGCGCCACTTGTTGCTTCAACTTATCTTCTTTGATCCAAGGCTTGGCAAGACGAAAATGATTGACTACTTCAAACCCAAACTCATCAGTTTGTTCGGGCTGAAACCGCACCAAGTTTATGGCAATCTTATAATGCCACAGTTCTTTTTCTGAATCAGAAAGCAACAAATAAGTAGCCTGTCGAATGCGATCGTGTGTGAATCTGAATTTTTGTGATTCGTTTTTATGCGCTGCGCGCCCCAATGTTGAATAGGTAATCAGGCCATTCTTAATGGCTTCTTTAAGAAACGCCCGGATAACCATATCATTATTCTCTAGCACACTGGCCAATTGTGAAACTGAAAAATCGCGGCCAATACAAGCCGCTACCATTAATGCTTGCTGCGTGGTTGGCTCCATTTTACGGATGGATTGGCAGAGTAGGTCAACCACATTATCGGTAATGGTTAGGTTGTCAATTTCTTTCGCATCCCACGTCCAGCCCTTGTCGCTATCCCATCGCAAAAAATCTAGCTCGTAAAGAGATTTTAAAAATTGATTAACAAAAAAAGCATTACCCAGTGTTTTGCTTTGAATGAGTTGAGCCAATGCGAAAGCCTGATCGGCCGAGCAGTTAATGGTTTCTAAAACTATTTGCCGAATAGCCTCCAATGGCAAAGGCCCAAGCGGCAGGTATTGTATCGACATATTTTTTTCGATGTCGGTTAATACTGCAACGAGGTGCGCGTTCGCTTCTTTTTCTTCTTCGCGGCAAGTGGCAATCAATACTACTTTTCCCAATTCCCTTTCGGCTAGAATTGCTTTGATCAACAACAGCGATGCCTCATCTGCCCACTGCAAATCATCGAGCGAGATAACAAGCGGGTGCTTAGTGCTGATGGCTTTGATAAAATTGGTAAAGACATAATTAAATCGAAAGCCCGCTTCGCGTGAACCTAATTGGGGCAACGGAGGCTGTGGCCCTAAAATCAATTGAAGTTCGGGTATCACCTCTGTCAACACATTGCCCGAATCGCCCGCGGCATGATTCAAAATTTCTTTCCACTCTAGAACCGATTCTTCGGGTTCGCTCAGCAACATGTTAGTCAATCCCTTGAATGCTGAAATGATTGCGCTGTACGGTACACTTAGCTGCGGGTCGTTGTATTTTCCCGATGCAAAATATCCACGCTGCTCAATCAAATAAGGATAAAGCTGGGCTACTAGTGTGGATTTTCCCGAGCCCGCCTCGCCACTAATGATCACAATTTCGCACGAGGAATTCTCAATGGCGCGGCCAAGTATTTTTTTGAGCATCGCTGTTTCCTCTTCTCTACCCAACAAAAGATGGGGTATATTAAATCGGGCAAAGTGATCGCGCTCTGCCAATTGAAATTCTTGAATACTATTTGATTGCTTAAGTTGATGAAGGCATTGTTGCAAATCATGCTTCACTCCCTCAAGCGATTGATAGCGCATTTCGGCATTTTTAGCCATCATCTTCTTAATGATGAGTGAAATCATTTGGGGAATGGCTCTATTTACCTCGCGCACACTCGGTGGCTCGATTGCCAAATGGGCATGAATCATTTCGGTTGGATCAGCAAACGAAAAAGGAGGCATGCCAATAACACATTCGTAAAAAGTAATGCCTAACGAGTACAAATCGGTGCGGTAATCAATTTTGCGATTGGTGCGGCCTGTTTGCTCGGGCGACAAATAAGCCAAAGTTCCCTCTAGCGATTCTTTCATCGGTTGCTCACGCAATACACCAAACGGAGTAGCCAAATCGAAATCAATGAATGTAATCGCGGCAAGCGACTCGCCAACAATGATATTCTCGGGGTTTATATCTCGATGATAGAATCCCTTTTCGTGAATTTGAAAAAACTGTTCTGCCAGTCGGATGGCGAGCTCTAAAAAATCATGAACAGAAAGACCTCCCTTTTTTCGAATCCACTCTTTTAAGGTGGTGCCATGCACGTACTCTAGCATCAATCCCTCTTGATTAGTGAGCTTAATTTTTTCGAGCGCCTTTCTAACAAAGGGTAGGTTTAGCTGGCGAGTAATGCTAAATTCATCAGCCAACTGCTTTAAGTGGCCATTCCTTACACTTGTAGGGTTTAGCAATTTTAATATCACTGTCTGCTTTAGTGCAGGGCTTTGCCATTGGTAAACCGACCAAAATGAATTCTCCTTCAATACAATTACATCGGTTGGCAAGTTTCTCATCTACATTAACTAGTTTCCTACTGATCTATCATTAACTAACATGTACTATTTCTCTTCTAAAAATTTAATGAGCATTGGAAATAACACATTGGTTGCTCAATCTGTTAGTTGTAATGTATATTTGCGCCCCGAAAAAAAACGGAAAGCCAAATTAAAATAAATCTTTTCCATGAAAGAAACATCACTTTTACCACAAACTTTATCAGAAGGAGGTATTCGTTACCGTGCCATGCTAGAAAATGATTTGGATGAAGTAGCCTCTTGTTTCGCATCCAGTTTTCAGCGCGAGCCCATGGTGCAGCAACTGAACATACAAAAAGATGAATTTATGCCCTTTGCGTTGGTTTGTTGCCAACAAGCCATTGAACAAGGCATGGGGCTGGTAGCCATCGATGAAGCAAGTGAAAAAATTGCTGGCTTCACCATTTTACAAGATGCCCTTTTTGAAATGCCCTTTGATATAAGCCAGCATCAAAATTTCTTACCCATATTTGAACTGCTCGGCCAGCTTCAAAGCAAATACATTATCGACAAAAAAGTAGAACACCAAGGCGAGGTGGTAGTGTCATTCGTAACGGGTGTGTCTCCCGAATTTCAAGGTACCAAAGTTGCGTTTTTACTTTTCGGTCAATCGCTTGAACTGGCGAAGGAAAAAAAATACAAAAAAATGATTACTGAAGTAACGGGGCGCTTATCGCAAAACGGTGTACGAAGAAGATACGCATTCACTCCTTACACAAGTATTTTGTATCGCGAGTTTCTATTTGATGGGAAACCCGTATTTGGTAACATCAAAGATCAATCTCTCTCTTGTGTGCTAATGGAAAAAAGTTTACTCAACTAGAAAGAGCATGTACTGGAAACGGCTTACCAAGGAACAGATTAGTGAGCGGGTTTTTCAGGCATTGAAAAAGAACATATCGTATAGGCGAAATAAAATAATGGGCGTGCCGGGCTCCTTTTTAGACCCGCGTGTTTTCTATCACAAAGTGGCTGTGGGCGATCCGCTTCTGAGTGCAATGCTCGAAAACCCAAATCACATCGGGTGCCACACCATCGACAAAAAATCAGAATCATTTTTTAGTGGCACCCACGAGATCGAGTGCGATGCCATTAAAATATGTGCCGAGAAAATTTTTGGTGGCCAGCCTAATTCGCAAGACGGCTACATTGCCGGGGGCGGAACCGAAAGCACCATTGAAGCCCTGTGGGTTTATCGCAATTATTTTGTTAAAACATATCAGGCACGGCCTTCCGAAATTGGCGTACTTTTTTCAGAAGATAGCAGCATCTCTATTATTAAAGGGTGTGATCTATTGGATATTCGTCCGTTTATCGTAAAAGTGCATTCGCAAAACAGAAAAATTGACAAAGAATATTTACGCCAACTGATTCGGTCAGCCAAAGATCGTGGCATACTTTATTTTATTGTTGTGCTAAACATGGGCACCGAGATATTCGGATCTGTGGACGACCCTGATCTAGTATGTGCTCAACTTGAAGAGCAAAATGTCCCTTTCAAAATACATGTAGATGCGGGCATCGGTGGTTTCATTTTTCCATTTACGCAGCCAACTCATAAATTGAGTTTTAAAAATCCAAAGATCACTTCCATCAATACAGATGCCTACAAAATTTTAAGGGCTCCTTTCGGCACTAGCGTATTTATGATTCGAAAAGGATATATGGATTTTGCCCTGACTAAAGAAGCACGCTATGTTGCTGGTAAAGATCACACGCTGATTGGAAGCAGGTCGGGTGCCAACGCCATAGCCGTTTGGATGCTGTTAAAAACATTGGGATCAAAGGGCATGAACTACAAAATGCAACGAATTTTTATTCGTACGCGGCAGTTGTGCGAGGCGTTGGATAAAAAACACATTGATTATTTCCACGAGCCGGGCATGAACATCGTAGCGATTAAAAATAAATATATGACTCGTCAAATAGAAAGTCTCTACGGACTTGTTCCCGATGACACCGAAAATCCGCAATGGTGGCGCGTTATCGTTATGGATCACGTTGACAACGCATTACTAGACGCATTCATAGAGCACTAATATGTATTGGAAAAGACTATCGACCACGGAAATTAATGCTACCATCAAAAAAGCATTTGATAGAAATGTGCGATTTGGACGAAGCAAAGTGATGGGCTTGCCAATCTCATCCATGGATCCGCGGATTTTCCATAAAGAAGTTGTACAACAATCTCCCTTTCTTTTTGCGATGATGCAAAACGCCAACCACGGTGGTTGCCCCACACAAGGTATTTCCGGAGATTTTTTTGAAGGAACTGAACACCTCGAGAATGAAGCCATCCAACTCTGCGCAGAGCAATTGATGGCGGGCAAGCCGGGAATGCAAGATGGCTACATTGCCGCGGGTGGCACCGAGTGCAATGTGCAGGCCGCTTGGATATTTAGAAATTTATTCAAACGAAAATACAAAGCAGAATCTAGTCAGATTGCCCTGCTCCATTCGGAAGATACGCACTACTCAGTATGGAAAATAGCCAATCTGCTGGGCATAAAACAAGTGGTGGCCGATGTTCACTCAACCACGCGCCAAATAGATTTGCCACTGCTTCGAAAAAAAATTAGGCAAGCAAAGAAAGAAGGCATTGGCTATTTTATTGTAGTGGCAAATATGGGCACTACTATGTTTGGAACTGTTGATGATATTGATGGATTGACATTGGTGTTGGATGAAGAAGAAGTTTTTTACAAAGTACATGTAGACGGAGCGTTTGGAGGCTTCACCTTTCCGTTTACTAAGCCGAAGAACAATCTTAATTTTTCTAATACCAAAGTAACTTCTATTGGTTTAGATGCCCACAAAATGCTGCAAGCACCCTATGGCACGGGTGTATTTTTAATTCGCAAGGGCTACCTGAATTATTTAGCTACCACCGAGCCTCACTTTATGGCACATAAGATCCATACCCTTTCGGGGAGTCGATCGGGAGCCAATGCGATTGCTGTGTGGATGATCTTGCGCGCTTTTGGCTCGAAGGGATTGCAAGCGAAAGTGAAAAGAGTAATGGATCTAAAAAGAAAAATGTGTGCCTTCTTAGACAAGAAAAAAATAGAATACATTCACGATGAGCACATGAATATAGTAGCCATACACAACCGGCACATGGTGCGAGAAATTCAACATCATTATAACCTTGTGCCCGACAACCACGAAAACCCTACTTGGTGGAAGATTGTATTGATGGATCATGTAAACGAACGAATGATCCAAGATTTTTTAGATCACTAGGTTATTTCAAAAATCATAAAGTACAGTCTTTGCGAGGGAGGACGACCGAAACAATCCTTTTTTGGCTTGGCGAAAGAAGATTGCTACGACCCTGATAGCTATCGGGGTTCGCAAAGAAGGTTTCTATATCTATTTCGCAGCATTGTCGATCAGCCCACCAGTAAGCCTTATTAAATCTATGCGGCTGGCGAGGCCATCAAAAATAGCTGCAAATTTTTCGAGTGCAGATGAGCGATAGTTTTCTTGCACGATTCGAAGATCGATGGCGCTCAACGCTCCATTTTTATAGCGCTCATTGGCCAACGAAAGGTTGAGTTCGGCTGCTTCTAATTTTGTTTGCGCAATAGAAACCAATTGCTTGCGCAGATTGTAAAGGTCAAACGTAGCGAGCAAACTATTTTCAAGCGATAACTTAAGTTGATCGGTAGTGAGCTTGGCAATCTTTTCTTGAATTTGAGCATTGTCAACCGCCCTTCGTAGTTGCCCTCCGTTGAAGAGCGTGTAGCGAAGAGAAAGGTTTGCATAGCCACCATACGAGTTACCAGTTTGGGTTAGGTATTCTGATGCAACACTATACCCGGTTACGGGCTGTAGCGGATCATCGTTTACAAAACCGATGGGCGATGCGCTTTTTACTATGGTGCCCCCGGTAGAAGGTCTAAACTTAGCATATTGCTGATCTAAGCTTCCGGTGCCACCTAAGTTAAGTAAAATGGTGGGCGAAAGATTTGCTTGGGAATTGCGAGTAGCATTGTGAAGTAATTCTTGGCTTACGAATTGATTTCGAAGGTTGGTATTAGAACTAACCATTTTACTTTTCAGACTCTCAAATTCATAGTTTTCGTTTTCAAATTGCAAGGCATTGGTGAGCGTATAGGTTTTGGTTATGTCTTCATTCAACAATACATTCAAATTTCGGGTTGCGTTTTTTACGATTATATCTTGCCTTAGCACATTGGCTGAATCGGTCAGGTAATTATTTTGTTCTTGCAATACATCAAACGAAATGGCTGAGCCTAAGCTCTTTTTCAATTTGACATAGGTATACCGTTCTTTCGAGAATTCGCGGTTTTTAATCAATACTTGCAGTCGTTCTTTTTCTAATGCCACTTGAAAATAGCCTAGCACTATGGACTGCACCGTATTTTCCATTACAAAAGCGGCATTGCCTTTACTTAAAGTTTCTAGTTGCCCCAATCGCTGCTTGGCAATCTTTACAGCAAAACCATCGAACAAGGTAAATTGCACATCCAATTGCCCCAACACGTTATCAGTAATATTCAATCCGGGCACAGCAAAAGGGTTGGCGGGTTTTCTTTCGATGGCGTTGTTGTTTTGGCTCGCGATTAAATTGATGGTTGGCAAAAGTCCTGCTTGACCCCATGTATTATTTAGCTTAGCTGCCTCTACATTCAATTGCTGAATCTGCACACCGAAATTATTTTTCAGACCGATTTGTACTGCATGGGCGAGGCTGAGGGTATCTTGGGAGTGGGCGGGTAAGGAGGCTACAAGAGAAAAGGCTGCAAGCCACAAGCCACAAGCTACAAGCTGCGAGTTGTGAATGATGACACTTAAGCTTCGAGCTGTTATACTCTGAAGGCTAGAAGCTTGTAGCCTGAGGCTTGCGGCTTGCAGCCTAAAAATAAGTTTACTTAACTGAAACATGCTTGCTGCTGATGTATGAATAAATAGCGGGAATTACAAACAAAGTCAAAATGGTTGCGAACATCATTCCACCAATTACGGCAATGCCCATAGACACGCGACTTTCGGAGCCTGCACCCAAGGCCAACGCGATTGGCAAAATCCCCAAAATGGTTGAGAGGCTAGTCATCAAGATTGGGCGAAAGCGAGAGGCGGCTGCTTCTTTAACGGCATCGAGTATGGATAGGCCTTGCTCTTTGCGCTGGTTAGCAAACTCCACAATCAAGATTCCGTTTTTTGTAACGAGGCCGATTAACATGATAATACCGATTTGGCTAAATACATTTAATGTTTGATTGAAATACCAAAGCGATAACAGCGCGCCCGCCAACGCCAACGGAACAGTGAACATGATTACTAACGGATCTTTAAAACTTTCAAACTGCCCTGCGAGGATCAAATAAATTATAGCTAGGGCGATAATGAAAGCTAAATAAATACTCGAAGAACTTTCGGCAAACTCACGAGAGGCTCCATCTAAGCTAGTGGTATAACTCTCATCCAATGTCTCTTTGGCAATTTTTTGCATCTCTTTAATTCCATCGCCCAAGGCAACTCCTTTTGCAAGCTGTGCTTGAACTTTTGCTGACGAGTAGCGATTGAATCGATACAATTGTGGCGGACTGCTCTTCTCTTCAAACGTAACGAGATTATCTAGTTGGATCAGATCGCCACGTTTATTTTTTACATACAATGTTTTTAGATCGAGCGGTTCGTTGCGATTACTTCTTTCTACTTGGCCAATGATTTGGTATTGCTTGCCATCCATAATAAAATTACCGAACCGTGAACCACTCAAGCCAAGCTGAAGTGTTTGCGAAATATCTAACACGTTCACACCTAAGTTTCGTGCTTTGTCGCGATCAATTGAAATGTTTATTTCTGGTTTGTTGAACTTCAAATCCAAATCGACAAAGGCAAACAGTGGGCTAGCCTGCGCCTTGATCATAAACTCGGGCAACACTTTTTTGAGTTTATCAATATCAGCTGCTTGAATCACAAACTGAACGGGGAAGCCTCCTCTTCTGTCGCCAATAGTTTGGGCTTGCGTTGTAAATGTGCGCACGCTGGTGTACTTACGCACTTTGCCTGTAATATCATCTACAATTTGCTGCTGCGTTCGATTTCTATCTTTTGGGTCTTTCAAGATTACTCGCACAAAACCGGAATTAACTCCTGCAGTTCCAAAACCAGGTGCTGTCACCTCCACCGAACCTCTTCGCTCTGGCACTTCATCCATGATGAATTGCGTAAGCTCTTTGATGTTTCGATCCATGTATTCAAAGGTTGCTCCCTCCTGCGCCTGTGCTTGCAAACGGAATTCGCTTCGATCTTCTAGTGGCGATAATTCTTGCGGAGTAATTTTTCCTAAAAAGTAAATCAATGCGCCAGCGAAGACTATAACTACAAAACCCAACCATCTACGGTTCATAAATCCTTCGAGAGCATTTGTATATCCATTCGTTAGGCCTACAAAAAACGGTTCAGTTTTACGGTATAGCCAAGGTTGCTTTTCTCTCCGCTTCAAAATTTTTGCGCTCATCATAGGTGTGAGCGTGAGTGATACAAAAGCTGATATGGCCACTGCACTGGCAACCACTAGCCCAAATTCCCTGAACAATCTTCCTGTGAGACCCTGCAAAAAAATCACCGGAAGGAAAACAGCCACTACTGAAACAGTAGTAGAGATAACGGCAAAATAAATCTCTGTTGATCCTTTTCGTGCAGCCTGATCGGGTTCTTCACCTTCTTCTACTTTTACATAAATGTTTTCAAGCACCACAATGGCATCGTCCACTACAATGCCAATCGCTAAAACAATCCCAAGCAACGTAAGCACATTAATCGTAAAGCCTAACAGATACATTACGAAAAACGAACCGATCAATGAAATTGGAATAGTAGCAACGGGAATAATAGTAGTACGCCAATCGCGAAGGAAAATAAAAATGATAGAAAGTACCAAAAAGAATGCGATGATGATTGTTTCGCCCACTTCTAAAATCGAAGCCCGAATGTATTGCGTGGAATCATAACTCATTTGATAGGTTACGTCTTTCGGCAAGTCGCGCTCGATCTGATCTAATTTTTTGTACAGCCGATCGGCAATGTCAATGTTGTTAGCACCAGGCTGTGCTACAATCGCCAAAGCGCAGCCGGGTATTCCATCTCTGCGCAAAATAGTGCGCTCATTTTCTGCGCCCAACTTGGCGTAACCAATATCGCTCAATCGAACTACGTTGTCGCCATCTTCTTTGATGATGAGGTTGTTAAAATCTTCTTCGTTGGTTAACCGACCCATTGTGCGCACGGTCAACTCTGTGTTTTGTCCTTCTACCCGACCCGATGGCAGCTCTACATTTTCGCGATTGAGTGCTTGCAACACATCGGATGGTGCGAGTTTCAACGAAGCTAATTTGATTGGGTCCATCCACAGGCGCATTGAGTAGCGTTGCTGACCCCAAATTTGCACGGCACTTACACCTGGTATTGTTTGTATGCGCTCTTTGAACATCACCTCGGCTATGCGCGATATCTCTAATAAGTTCCTTTTGTTGCTACGGACCGTGAGAAAAATAATTGGGCTGGAGTCGGCATCAGCTTTTTCTACCACAGGCGGGTCAACATCTTGGGGTAAGCGATTGAGTGCACCCGAAACTTTGTCGCGAACATCATTAGCAGCAGCTTCAATGTTCACGCCCAGTTCAAATTCAACGGTAATGTTGCTGCGGCCTTCTCTACTTACGGAAGTAAGCGTTCTAATTCCCGGCACACCATTTATCGCATCTTCTAATGGCTCGGTAATTTGCGATTCGATCACATCGGCATTCGCACCAATGTAAGAAGTTGAAACTGTAACAACAGGCGGATCGACACTGGGGAATTCCCTTATGCCCAAAAAAGAAAAACCGATCACACCAAATAAAATAATAACCAGCGACATCACGATCGCTAAGACAGGACGGTTGATGCTGATAGTGGAGAGGGAGGCCATTTTAGATTTTAGAATTAAGATTTATTGATTTATGATTTTGTTATTGTCAATTTTTCTTTGGCGCATTTTCCTCTACACTTTTTTGTATGAATCCAATCCTGCGTCTAGGTTCGGTTTTGGGACTCAATAATTCTTTCAAGTATTGAAATATCACCTTAATATCGTCATCATACTGAATTGTTTTCCTCTCCAACTTTTCCAACTTCAGCAAAATATCTTTGTTGGTTAGCAACATCTCACGCATACGGGTAAATACCCTTATGATATGAATATTCACCAACACGGCACGCTCACTACTCAACACACTCGACAACATGGCAACACCCTGCTCTGTAAAAGCGTAAGGCATCTTTCTTGTACCGCCCCAACTTGATGTTCCATTTTGGAATATCAAGTCTTTGAATTCTTTGTTAGTAAGCTGAACCATGAAATCAACTGGGAAGCGCACCAAATTGCGTTTTACTGCCTTATTTAAATTACCTGTACTTACATCATAAAGCTCCGCTAGGTCTTTGTCTAACATTACTTTCTATCCACGAACAAGATGGATTTTGACAATCACAACTTCATCAGGAATTGCAATTTTTTTGCTCATTATTCCAAATTATCAATTATCACCTTTCATTTTTTGTATCTCCACCTCCAAACCTTGTCGCAGCTGAAGGATACCTGTTGTAATTAACGTATCGCCTGCTTTCAAGCCAGACAACACCTCTAATGAATTTTCTGTGCGGATGCCCGTTTCGATTTTAGCTTCTTTGGCTTTTCCAGCACTCACAATAAAAACCTTCTTTCCCCCTTGGTCGGGTATTACCGCTTCTGTTGGAACGAGCAATGCATTGGCTTGCGATTTTAAAATCAATTCTACTTTTACAAACTGGCCAGGCAGAAGGTTGCCCTTTTTGTTATCGGCTTGCGCGCGGATTTTAAGGGTGCGTGTTTCGGGGTCAATGCGCGGCTCAACGGCATATACCACTCCTTGATACACCGTTAGGTCGTTTTCTACACGGCAAAAAATTCTTTCGCCCGATTTAATTTGGGCGCTGTATCGTGCGGGTATTGCAAACTCAACCTTTGCGGGTGAGATGTTGTACAAGGTGGCCACGATTACATTGGGTGAGATGTAAGCACCCTCGCTTACATATCTTAACCCAATCACACCATCAAACGGGGCCTTGATCTTCGTTTTTTCAATTTGGGCTTCTAATATTTTAATGTCTGCTACTGTTGTGTTGAGTCGGTTCAGTGCGTTATCGTACTCTTCTTGGCTAATTGCATCTTTCTCTAATAGCTTGCGTTGCCTGAATTCGTTATCCTGATTAAGTTTTTGATTGTATATCTGCTTTTGCAGTTGGGCTTTTAGATCGTCATTGTTTATCTCTAACAAAAGACTACCTTTTGTAACCGCCTTGCCTTCTTGAAATAGTATATTAACCACCTTTCCCGAAGCTTCACTTTTTAACTCTAGCGATTCGTTGGGAAGTACCGAACCGGTAACCACCAATTTATTATCGAGTTTAGCCTCTTTTAAAATCAATGCTTCTACTAGTAATCTAGGTTTTGCGGTAGGTGCTGATGCGTTTGCAGTCGTAGATGCTGATTTAAACCAGCCCAGCTTTGGAAGCGCCAATAAAAAAATGATGACAACAAGTACAAAAGTAGTGATGAGTGTTTTTTTCATTATTGATTTCTATTAATGCTGAGTGGGATTGTCCGTAAGATTCTTTCAACGGCCATTCCCTGTTGCTTGTTTACTTGCGGCCCCCCTATAAATTACTAAGCCTGCGATGAAGTTCTAAAATTTGTGGCAGCATCAACTGTGTTTCGTCATTGTCAATAACAAAGTCGGCCAATTTCTTTTTCTCTTCTTCTGGCATCTGACTCTCCATTATCTTTCTGATTTCTGCTTCTGACCGATGCGGGTCGCGCACCTTAATTCTTTTTATTCGCAACCACTCGGGGGCTGTTACTAAAATGCACTTGTCAAGTTTCTTATAATAACCTGACTCAAACATCAGCGCGGCTTCTCTCAAAATATAGCTTGCCCCTTCTTGTTGGCTTACCCACTTCTCGGTATCAATGGCTACCCTCGGATGTACCAATTCATTTAGTCTGATTCGTTTCTTCTCGTCATTAAAAATCTGTTGGCTTAGGTATACTCTATCTAAATTGCCCTCACTATCATAGGCCAAATCTCCGAATTCTTGTTTGATTTGGCTGATGAGTATTCCGTCAGTGGTCATTATACTTTTCGCTCGGCTGTCAGCGTCATAAATGGGTACTCCTAAGATGGAGAATACTTTACATGCCAAGCTTTTTCCCGCCCCAATGCCTCCAGTAATTCCTATTTGGATTGGCTTTGCCATTACTTTTTATAGCTGAGGGTATCGACACGAACCACTTTGGCATACGAAGGCAAATTGCTAATGATTGGCATAAGTAGGTTTGCGCTAGTATTCTTTTTGCTTTCTGTTGTTGCACTAAACTTATATGCCTCTACATTGAAGTGCTGCTCTTGTTTGGCTGGTATAACAAAACGCACTGAAATACTATCTGGCCAATGGGCTTTGGTACCGGGCTGCAGCAACAGTTTTACTTTTCTTTCAACCTCAATAACATTGCCAACTTCAAACATGACTTTAACGGTGGGTGGGTTGCGGATAAGATTTGATAAATCGGAAAGTGGCACCTCCATCTCTTCACTAAAATCTTCGCTCAGTTCGTTGGCATCTGGAAACAATACGATGCTATCAGGAAAAGAGTGCAGCAAACTTTTTGATCCATCTAAAGAAATCGAATCGGGGAGAATCACCACTGGGCTGATGATTCCAAATCCATTTTTGAAATTAACATTTTGAAAGCTAACCGCCACTTTAAAGCGATGGGCATCTCGCTCATCTAAATTTAATTTGAGGGTGTCCGTAACTACATAATTAATTTGTAGCCTCCCTAACTGTGGTTCTAACTGAGGACGAAGCGCTTCGCCTGGCAAGCGCTTTACTTCTAATGGCTTTTCTACTGCAATAGTCAATGCTGGTAATTGGATTCCTGAATAGCTTCTAAACAAATCCCAACCATTACCCTTCACATTTACAACAATGTGTGTAGGCAGCGTGGTGACTGGAGAAAATTTTTCGGTGTCGTATTCAACATGCAATTGAAATTTTACATTGGTTGAATAGCTCTTATTAAACGCATTGAAAACCCAAAAAACGATAGCTACAAAAAAGCACAACAGCACCGCCTTCCAGTTGGCGCGATCAAAACGCAAAAAATTCCCTATCGCTCGTAGTAGGTTCATTGAATAATGTATCGCGTTTGAGCATTGGAATAAGCTACAACTACCTCAAAAGCCAATTTGATATAAAAAATCTACTCGCTCGTGTTAAGCTGCTGTAGTCTTTTTTGCTGCTGCCCTTGTAGACTCCATCGAAATGGCTGATTTAGAAAACTTAATTCTTGCACCTCTTTCTACTTCAAGAATAAAAGTGTCGTCTTCTAATTCTGCCACGCGGCCATGTGCACCGCCAATGGTAACTACGTAATCTCCTTTCTTTACCTCTTCGCTAAATTTTTTTGCCTCACTGGCTTTTTTCTGCTGCGGGCGGATCATGAAAAAGTAAAAAATACCTACTATGGCTACCATCAAAATAATTTGCATAGTTACTCCGCTACCAGGTGCTGCTTGTAATAATATTGAGTTCATCTTTAAATGTTGATTAAAATTAGGGCTGCAAGTTATCCCTTAAAATGCAAACATCCCAAACCGATTTGGCATGGGATGTTTGTAGCTATTAAGCTAATTGTATCTTATTTTACGGTTGGCCCATTGGCTCCATCGGCCTTAGCAGTTACCATCGCTTTAAACTTTAGCACAGTTGTTTTAGGCCATGTGTTAGCCGTTACTGTTATAGTTTTGTTGTTAATGCCTGGCTTGCCATTTGAATCAAAAGCGGCTTTCACAAATCCTTCACCTCCTACCGGAATGGGTGTTTTAGTCCAGTCAGGGTCAGTACAACCGCAAGAGGGTTGTGCGTTTTGAATAATCAAAGGAGCCTGCCCTGTGTTTTTAACTTTATAGGTTACTATCACTTTCTTTCCTTCGGCTATGGTACCAAAATCATGGTCTGTGGTGTTGAACTCCATAGTAGGAAGTGGGCCTTCTGGTTTTTCTTCTACTGCAGGAGTTGTTGGAGCAGGTGTACCCGATGGTGTTGTGGCCACAGCTGTTTTATTCTTTTCAATATCGGCCAGACGGCTCTCCAATTCGGCAATTCTCTTTTCTGATGCCTTGTTATTGCAACTGGCAAAAGATGCTACCAGAGCCAGCGCCCAAATTACTCTTGATGTTGTTTTCATAAATGTGTGCGTATGTTAATAAGTTGTAAAATTATAATTAACGATGGTGTTAAACCAAAAACTTGACGGTATTAACAAAACATTAACTGTTTTTGCTCCCTCTAATTTGTTCAAGCAGGGCATCAACATCGTCTAGTAGTTGCTGTGCCTTGCCTTGTGCCTCGTTTACCACCTTTTGCCCCTGCGATTTCGCCTCTGTTGTAAGTGGGGTTTCCTTGCCCGATACCAAGTCGGCCATGTAGTCTTCTAACATTTTCTTGTATTTATCTAGCTTGTAAGAAAGCTTTTCGCGGGTGTTAGAGCCTTTATCGGGCGCGTATAAAATCCCTAATATGGCCCCGGCAGCTGCACCAGCTAAAAAAGCCATGAGGGCGTTACTTCCTTTTTTACTCATTGTGGTCGCTTGTTAGAGTGGCAAAGATACAATCTTTCAAATATTATTTATTATCAATCAACCCCCGCCCGCTCTTCTTCATCGCACCCGATTCTTTCATTTTTTTCGACATCACATCCAGAATACCATTAATAAACTGGCGGCTTTTAGGTGTACTATAATCCTTCGCTAATTCGATGTATTCGTTGATGGTAACCTTTACGGGAATGTTGGGGAAATAAATCATTTCAGTGATGGCCATTTCTAAAATTACCCGATCGGTAAGCGGCAATCTGTCTACTTCCCAATTTTTTGTGTTCGATGCAATTAATTCTTTAAACTCAGGTGCTAGCTCGGTCGTGTTTTCAAAAAGTTTATCAATGAATAATTTGTCGTCCTCCCAATCTAATGATACTTTTTGAAGTTCTACTTTCCCATTTTCAAACGACTTAATGGTTTTATCTGCCAAACTTTTTATGATGTCTTTATCTTCTGCCCACCGAATGTCCTGCTCATCGAAGTAATCGTTGATGGCATTGTTTGCTAGAATGATTTTGCGAAGCAAGTGTTTTAAAAATCCTTTTTGCGCCTCTGCATCGGCCTCCTTTTGCTCGATAAACGCCAAGTATTCTTTATCTTCTTTTACAATTTCGCGAAACCAATCGCGCACTAAATTCACTTCGCCACTCCACCCGGCAGATCTTAATAACTCTTTCTTTAATTGCTCATTTTCGATAAGCGCCCGCACAATTGGCTGGCTTAGCAAATTGGCATGAACGGGTTTTTTGTCGCTGGCGGCTACCTCCGCAAAAGCTATAATAAGACCCAGCACGTGATGGTAGGTGTCTGTTAGCTTCTGAATTTCAATAGTGATGTTCTTCCCTAAAAAGGTCCTGTCTTTTTTAACTTGTTTGTGGTATAACTCCAGCGCCTCGTCTACAACTTTGGCAATGGGTGCTGCAACGGTTTCCTTTTCTATCTCTTGAAATTTGTTTTCAAAAGCCTGGCGGGCGGCTTTGTGCTGCTTTTTAAGAAGTACTTTATCCTGCACTTCCATACTGTTTAGGTCTGGCTTAAAGCGCTCGGCCAGCAAATCTAACGCTAGCTGGTAGTTGGCTTCTTTGCACTGCTCAAAGGCAAAGAGGCTTTGCATGATTTTAATGCGAATGGTGCGTCTGTTAAGCATTTGGATAAAGAACGTTTGAATGAAGGTGCAAATTACACCAGCGGTTCAACATTTAAAATTCAAATTCAAAAATTCATCGCGCCAGCAAATGAACCAAAACTAGTACCTTTCGTTTTTATCGAAGCATGACCGAACTCCGTTACCTCAATAAGTACTTCTTCAAATACAAAAAACTGATCGTCTTCGGGTTGATTTGGGTAATTATTTCAAACATATTTCAGGTTTTGCCTGCCCAAATGGTGCGCCACTCTATCGACTTGGTGGTAGATAACATTCGGTTATACCGCTCCTTTCAAGGGTCTGCTTCGCAAGCCGCTTTTTTCAATGTGTTCGCAAAAGGTATTTTAGTTTATGCGCTGTTAATTTTGGCCATGGCTCTGTTGAGGGGCTTCTTCTTGTACTTGGTAAGGCAAACTCTGATTGTGATGAGCCGGCTAATTGAGTACGATTTGAAGAACGAAATTTTTGAGCACTATCAAACGCTGCCTCTCAGTTTTTACAGACGCAACAATACAGGCGATTTGATGAACCGAATCAGCGAAGATGTGGGTCGAGTACGCATGTACCTGGGGCCCTCAATCATGTATGGGCTTACGTTGATTACATTGTTTATGATGCTGATACCAATCATGTTTAGTATCAGTGCCAAACTTACATGGTATGCATTAATTCCACTGCCCATCTTGTCGATTAGTATATTCTATGTCAACAATATCATCGAACATCGGTCGGAGATGATACAAAAAAGTCAATCGCGATTAAGTTCGTTTGTGCAAGAAGCTTTTTCGGGCATACGGGTTTTAAAATCGTTTGCACGCGAACAAGAATCCATCACCAACTTTGCCAAAGAAAGCAACGAATATAAAAAGCAATCGCTAAAACTAACCCGTGTGCAATCGTTGTTCTTCCCGCTCATTATGGGGCTGATCGGACTCAGCACTATTTTTACGGTGTATGCGGGAAGCGTAGAAGTTATTAATGGCCGACTCACCTTCGGTAATATTGCTGAGTTTATCATCTATGTAAACTTGCTTACCTGGCCGGTAGCTTCGCTGGGTTGGACGAGCAGCTTAGTACAACGAGCCGAAGCCTCGCAAAAAAGGATCAACGAATTTTTAAAGACTAAGACTGATATTGTTTCTGAAAAAAATCTGGTCAAAGAGCTAGTCGGCAAGATTGAATTTAACAATGTATCGTTCACCTATCCCGATACGGGCATCAAAGCACTAAAAAATATTTCGTTCACAATAAACCGAGGCGAGTCGCTTGCTATTATTGGAACAACCGGCTCGGGAAAGAGTACAGTTTCTAATTTAATTGCCCGGCTCTACGATGCCAGCGAGGGACAAATACGAATTGACGACATTCCGATAAAAGAATTTGAGTTGATAAGTTTGCGCAGCCAATTGGGAATTGTACCGCAAGACGTTTTCTTGTTTAGCGATACCATCTTCAACAACATAGCTTTTGGGTTAAAAACTCCGGATGAAAACAAAGTGATTACCGCAGCCAAAGATGCCGATGTGTACGATAACATTATGGGCTTTCCTCAGGCCTTTTCAACACGCGTGGGCGAGCGGGGCATTACGCTTTCGGGTGGGCAAAAGCAACGCGTGTCGATTGCACGTGCTGTTGCGCGTGAGCCCAAGATTTTAATTTTAGACGATGCGCTATCGGCTGTAGATACCAAAACAGAAAACACCATTTTGAACAGCATGAAAAAAATCATGCAAGGGCGAACTTCAATTATTATTTCGCATCGTGTTTCATCAGCCAAACTTGCCAACAAAATTATTGTGTTGCACGATGGCCACATGGTAGAAGAAGGCACCCACGAAAGTTTGTTGGCACGTAACGGAGTATACAAAGAATTGTATGAGAAGCAGATGCAGGTTGAGGAGGTGGGGTAGATTCTCTTTCAAATAGCGGATAATTTTAAATTAGTGGGAATTTTTTTTTCTAGCCAAGGCATCCGTAAAAATTATGACAACAAATAAATTAGTGATTTTCTTGACACGCGCGGTTATTGCAATTCTAACAGTTGGGACCTTTCTTATTGCCGCTGTTTTGGCTGGATCACCACACAATATTAAAGACATGCCTGAAAATTCTAGGCTGTTTTTATTTTTACTTCCTTTAGTTTTTGGGTATGCTTTTTATTTGACTTTTAAGAAAATGAGGTCAAATTCATGATTCAACGATTTTGCTCCATCCTTAAACCAAACAACAAAAAAAATAAGCATCAGCTATTTAATACGCCATCTCATCCGTAATCACCAGCATAGTTCCTGTTAGCGAAGTTCGATATTTCATTAATGGCCTTGCGATTGGCCCACCTGTTGGGTAGCCATCTGAAAAGTTGAAGGTAGAATTACAACCCTTCATAAACAAACCCGAGCCATCTACACTAACAGGCGCATCGTTATCGAGCGAGCACAACCGCTCGTATGCAATGTAGGTAGACTCATCTTGTCGGTAGAGAATAATCCCTTGCATGCCACCCTCATCAATATAGTGGTAGCCACCATCTAGTTTTAGCCGTTGGTATTGTGGGTACGTTAAGTTGATGTTGATGGGCGCGAAAGAGGCTTGAGCATAAGCAGATTGATGAAAAACAATAAAGGCTGCAAGCCACAAGCCGCAAGCTACAAGCTGTTTCATGTGCTTATTTGATTTTAGGTTAAAGTAATTAATCCCTTCTGAAGTTTGCCTAAAAAAGCCTGAGGCACGAGGTCTGAAGCTTGTAGCCTTTTTACTTAGTATACTCATAAAACCCTTTTCCTGTTTTTTTTCCCAAATGCCCAGCCGCTACTTTTTGTTGTTGAATGACGCTGGGCTTAAACCGATGCTCTTGATAAAATGAATTATACAATGATGTAGTAACCGCTAAGTTTACATCTACCCCAATCAAATCCATTAATTCAAATGGCCCCATTTTAAAACCTGCCGAACGCATCAAGCTATCAATGGTGGCCTCATCGGCAACTCCCTCTTCCAACAACTTAAGTGCTTCAACATAATAATGCCGCGCCACACGGTTAACGATAAAACCTGGAGAATCTTTTGTGGCCACAGTAATTTTTGAAAGTGATTTTGCGAAATCCGTTACCTGCAAAACTACAGAGGGGTCGGTGGCCGCCCCGTTTACCACTTCTACTAACTTCATCAAATGAGCCGGATTAAAAAAATGCAACCCCACACATCGCTCTGGCTGCTTCAGCGCAGCCGCAATTTGTGTAATCGAAATAGACGATGTGTTGGAAGCCAAAATACACCGGCCTTGATTGATGGATTCTAATTGTGAAAAAAGTTGTTGCTTGATTTCTAACTTCTCAACCACTGCTTCAATTACCAAATCTACTTTTAGCTCTGTTAGTTCACTTGCCGCATGCAGTTGTTCGATGGTTTTTGTTTTAGCTTCTACTGTCACTTTTCCCTTTGCAACGCCTGCTTCCAAATTTTGATGGATGGCTGCCAACGCTTTGCGCGAAAGGGTTAGGTCAATATCAAACAACATGGTTTTGTAGCCGCTCATGGCGCATACCTGTGCAATGCCTTGCCCCATTGTGCCCGCACCAACAACTGCCACCGTTTTAATGGAGTCGATCATTGCACTGATTTGAACTGTCGTAAAAAGCGAAGATCATTTTCTGAAAACAACCGAAGGTCATTAATACTGTAACGCAGCATGGTGATGCGCTCTATGCCCATGCCGAAGGCAAAGCCGGTAAATTCTTCCGGATCGATACCCCCATTTTTTAATACTTCGGGGTGCACCATACCCGAACCAGCAATCTCTACCCAGCCACTGTACTTACACACGTTGCAACCTTTGCCGTGGCAAATCAAACAAGAGATGTCAATCTCGGCACTGGGTTCGGTAAACGGAAAGAAAGAAGGGCGCAATCTGATTTTTGTTTCTTTGCCAAACATCTCTTTGGCAAAATGATAAAGCGTTTGCTTTAAGTCAGAGAAGCCAACGTTTTTATCTACGTATAATCCTTCTACCTGATGGAAGAAACAATGTGCACGTGCCGATATGGCTTCGTTTCTATACACGCGACCAGGCATGATCGAACGAATCGGTGGTTTTTGATTTTTCATCAATCGCACCTGCACGTTTGATGTGTGCGTACGCAATAAAATGTCTGGATTCTTTTCAACAAAAAACGTGTCTTGCATTTCGCGAGCCGGGTGGTTTTCGGCAAAATTTAATGCCGTAAAATTGTGCCAGTCATCTTCTACTTCGGGGCCATCAGAAACATTGAAGCCCAACCGCTCAAAAATTTCGATGATGCGGTAGCGTGTTAAATTTAAGGGGTGAAGGTTACCTGTTTTGTTTGCTACAACGGGTAGCGATAAATCAATCTGATCGCTGGCTATGCTGTTTGAATTTTCAACCGTCTCTTGCAGCAACTTAAACTTACCCTCGGCTAGTTGCTTCAGTTCATTCAACACTTTACCTAATTTTCGTTTCTCATCGACCGAAGCCAATTTGAGATCATCGAAAAGAGAAGTAACCACTCCTTTTTTACTAATAAATCGCAAGCGAAAATTTTCCAGATCTTCTTTCGAGGAAATCAAAAACGCTTTTACTTCTTCTTCAATTTTTTTTACTCTCTCTTCCATATTAATTAGCACGGGCTGCTTGTGTTCTTTTCAGAACAAAATTGATGATGATACAAATGAATATAATCAGCGGCAAAATTAATCGATCTGACTGACTTCGTAGAAGCCAAGCCAGCATAATAAAAATCAAATTAATAGCTGCTATAAATAAAACTGCCTTTGAATGAGAAAAACCTAAATTCAAAAATTGGTGGTGCAAATGATTCTTGTCAGCCTTAAAGGGCGATTGCATTTTGCGCATCCGCAGAATAATTACCCGCAGTGTATCGAACACCGGAATGATAACAACGGCTACTGCGGTAGAAATAGAGGCCTGAAATTTTGCTGGATGGTCGATGGGTAAATCGTAATTCAAATTGATAAACCGAATGACCATGAATGAGAGCAGGAAACCGATCATTAATGCGCCTGTATCGCCCATAAAAATTTTAGAAGGCTGCCAATTGAAAAATAAAAAAGCAACCAGTGGTCCAGCAAAAGTCATGGAGATAAGACTGAGTGTTTCTTCGCCAACCGAATGAAACCAAAGGCCAAAAAAAGTTAAGCAGATAATCCCGATACTTCCCGCTAGCCCATCAAGCCCATCAATAAGGTTGTAGGCGTTGGTAAGTATCACTAACGTAAGCACCGATATAACCCAGATTATCCATTGCGGTATAAACGGCAAGTCGATCAATCCGTACGAAGAGTTGAGCGTAACCTGATTAAGGAACACCAACAAAAAAACAGGAAGAAATTGGCTGTACAATTTTTGCTTAGGCGTAAGTGCCAACACATCGTCTCGCAAGCCAATAAAAAACATGAGGGCGATGGAGATGAAGAAATACTTGGAGTCCATCCAATTCTTTAACGACAGCGAAATAAGCAGGGCAAATAGAGCTCCCACAAAAACAGCTACACCACCCAGGCTCGGGGTAAATGAAGTATGAATTTTATGATCTCCGGGCGAATCGTATAATTTCCATTGCCTCAATATTTTAATCAGCACCGGAAAAAATAAGAATGAGATCAAAAAAGCAATTGCTGTATATAGGAATAGACGTATGATAATTTTAACTTTTAAATAAGGGAAGTAAAGGTACGATCAATAACCGATGTTAAGCAAAAAAAATAGGGCGCTTCAAATTGCGGTATTACCCTCACCCAATTCAGTTGCTCAGTTCACGTAATTCATCATTCCCTCTCCCTTGGGATGAGGGACATGCAGATTATCAAGAATTAAAAAGTCTAAATGAGTGAGGGCTATTAATTGCTTTGCACGTCCATCAAACTCTGCTGAGGTACCAATCAATTGTTTTTTGAATACCCTCATCAAAGGCCAGTGCGGGCTTCCATCCTAGTTCGGTTTTTATTTTAGTGGGGTCGATGGCGTAACGCTTGTCGTGCCCTGCGCGGTCTTCAACAAAAGTTATCAACTCTTTGTACGATTTGCCATTTTTTCGAGGCTTGCGCACATCTAATAGCGAGCAAATCTTATCGGCAATTTGATTATTATTTCGCTCGTTGTGGCCCCCAATGTTGTAGGTCTCTCCCGCTTTGCCTGAATGAAAGGCAAGGTCTATTCCACTGCAGTGATCGCCAACAAACAACCAATCGCGAACATTCTTTCCATCGCCATAAATAGGGATGGGCTGCTCGGCCAATGCTTTGCGGATAATGGTTGGGATTAATTTTTCGCTGTGTTGCTTGGGGCCATAGTTGTTTGAGCAATTGGTAGTAACCACGTTTATTCCATACGTGTGGAAATAACTGCGCACCATCAAATCACTGCTCGCCTTCGATGCCGAATAGGGGCTGTTGGGGGCATAGGGTGTTTTTTCCGTAAATAATCCTTCTGCTCCTAACGATCCATAAACTTCATCGGTGGAAACGTGCAAAAATCTTTTTGTTGCAGCACCTTGTTTAAATTTGAAAGGGGCATCGAGCCAGTTTTTGCGCGCCACATCCAGCAGCGTAAATGTTCCAAATACATTTGTTTTAATAAATGCTTCAGGGCCGTTGATCGAGTTGTCTACGTGCGATTCGGCCGCAAAGTGTATGACACCTTCAAATTGGTAGGTTGAAAACAGCTGCTCAACGAATGAGCGATCGCAAATATCGCCCTTCACAAAAGCGTACCGATCGCTGTCTTTCACCTCTTCCAAATTTGCGAGAGTACCTGCGTAGGTCAATGCATCTAAATTGATCACTCGATATGTTGGGTACTTGGCCAGCAAATAGGGAATGAAGTTCGATCCGATAAAACCCGCACCCCCTGTAACTAAAATATTCTTCATCTCTAAAATTTGTAGTTGGCGTTAGCTAATAAAGGATGTCTTTGATCGCGCAACGATAAAATAACATCTGAAAGGGGAACACCCCAATCAATATCAAGGCTGGTATCGGCACACGAAATTCCGCCTTCTGCTTCGGGATGGTACGTTTCATCGCACTTATATAAAATCTCTGCCTCATCGCTTAGCACCAAAAAACCATGCGCAAAACCTTTTGGCACAAGTACTTGCTTCCGGTTTTGGGCAGAGAGTTCTAGCGTAAACGCTTTTCCAAACGTGCTTTTGCCTTTGCGCAAATCAACAGCAACATCTAATATGCTACCCGATAATGTTCTAATCAGTTTTGTTTGAGCATACGGAGCGTTTTGAAAATGCAATCCACGCAAAACTCCTTTCTTCGATCGTGACTGATTGTCTTGTATAAACCGGATGTCGATCCCACTATTCTTCAATAACTCGTAGTGGTAACTTTCCATAAAATATCCTCTACCATCCTCAATTACTTTCGGTTCGATAATAACTAAATCGTCAAACTCAGTCTTAATTAGCTTCATCATGCTAAACAAAAATTAACTTTCTTTTAACGGAATCACTTTTTCATTTAGCACCTTAAGCAGATATTGGCCATACTGATTTTTTGATAACGGCCGTGCCAACTCTTGCAACTGTTCTTTCGAGATATACCCTTTTCTAAACGCAATCTCTTCGAGGCAAGCAATCTTTAACCCTTGTCTTTCTTCGATCGACTCAACAAAAGTAGATGCTCTTAACATCGACTCGTGCGTTCCTGTATCTAACCAAGCCATGCCCCGACCTAACAACTTCACATTTAACGAACCCTCTTTGAGGTACAAATTATTGAGGTCTGTTATTTCTAATTCACCACGTGCCGAAGGTTTTATGGTTTTGGCTTTTGCTACCACAGTGTGATCGTAAAAATAAAGACCTGTTACCGCATAATTAGATTTGGGCTCGGCCGGCTTTTCTTGTATGGAAATAACTTTGCCCGCATCGTCAAACTCAACCACGCCATATCGGTTGGGGTCGTTTACATAATACCCAAAGACAACCGCTCCATTTTTCAAGCGACTCGCCTCCTCCAATTGAGCCGAGAAATTATATCCGTAAAAAATATTATCGCCCAAGACCAAACACGCAGGGCTGCCATTTAGAAAAGACTCTCCCAATAGAAAAGCTTGCGCTAAGCCATCAGGTGAGGGTTGAGCTTTATACTCGATGTGCAAGCCAATTGAAGCACCATCGCCCAACAAGTTTTGAAACAGGGGCAAATCGTGAGGGGTAGAGATAATCAATATTTCGCGGATGTTGGCCAACATCAATACCGACAGCGGGTAGTAGATCATGGGCTTATCGTAAATCGGCAATAGCTGTTTAGATACCGATTTAGTAAGAGGGTATAATCTAGTACCCGAACCTCCAGCCAAAATTATTCCTTTCATGTGTTAATATTTACTTTCTAATTGTCACATGTAATCGCTGAAATTATCTTACGCTTTACCTCTTAACTGATACGCCAATTCAATAGATGGCTTTGCGTCTGTTAAGCCGAATCCTCGTCCCGCCAAAATTTCTTTATAGCTGGTTGTGTGCAATTCAGTAAAGCCATCGCTAAACTCAATTTCAGTTCCATTCATCGTTAAAGAGCGGTATGTTCGCTTGCCTGCTTTTTTCACTTCAGCAGGCAGGTGATCTTCATTTATACTTAACGACCAATTGATACGAGCTTTTTCTAGTTCTAGAAAACCCTTTGCATGGTCTGCTTCGTTTTTTTCTACAGCACTATTTTTAAACTTGCCGAAAACCCACAACAACATATCGAAAAAATGAATGCCAATGTTGGTGGCTATTCCTCCCGATTTTATCTCCTCTCCTTTCCAACTATGAAAATACCATTTGCCTCGCGAGGTAATATAATTCAAATCAACATCAAAAATTTTTCCGGCTGGGGCAGCATCAATTTCTTTTTTCAATTTTTGAATATTCGGGTGCAGGCGTAATTGCAAAATGGTGTAAACGCGCTTGCCTGTTTCTCGCTCAATTTCTTCTAATGCTTCTACGTTCCAAGGGTTTAGTACCAATGGTTTTTCGCAGATGGCATCGGCCTGATGCCGCAGGGCAAATCGAATATGGGAGTCGTGGAGGTAATTAGGCGAGCAAATGCTTACATAATCTATTTTTTGCCCGAGTCTTTTTTGTTTGTCGATGTGCCGATCGAATCGTTCGAACTCAGTAAAAAAATCTGCTTTCGGAAAATAGCTATCCATGATGCCCACGCTATCGAACCGATCGAGTGCTGCCACTAAATTATTGCCAGTATCTTTTATGGCCTGTAAATGCCGTGGTGCGATGTAGCCCGCTGCGCCTATCAATGCAAAATTCTTCATCTTGTTATTTAATCAAGTTTGGTAACTACTCCTTCGTGT
>JAAFHY010000025.1 GCA_013298505.1 Cytophagales bacterium | reverse complement strand
ATTTCGATCAGCCTCACATTGTTAACTTGTCATGGAAATACAATATCTCAAGAAGATACTTTTTTACAGGCAACTTTACGTACCGAACAGGTAGGCCTGTTACCATCCCTCTTTCTGGGTTTACCGTTGATAACATTTCTATTTCCAACTTTTCTGAGCGCAACCAATACAGAATTCCAGACTACCATAGACTTGATATTGCAGTCGTCTTAGAGGGTAACCATAAAAGAAAAAAGATATTTGATGGGACTTGGACGCTTTCCTTCTTCAATTTGTATGGAAGGAAAAATCCCTTCACTATTTTCTTTAGAGAAGCAACAAATGGTACCCTGATCCCTTACCAGCTATCTATAATAGGAACTGTTCTTCCGTCTCTTACCTATGCTATTAAATTTTGATTAATGAGAAGAGTTTTATTAATAACAATTATTCTATTAATATCCGATTCATGTATTGACAGGCTCGATCTTGAGTATTCTGAGAGTACAAATCAACTTGTCATTGAAGGCCAAATAAATGATGAACCGGGACCCTACACCATTCGGGTAAATAGGGCACGGAAAATTTTAGATTTTAGCGAGATCAAACCAGTCTCGGCATCTAAAGTTGTTCTAACCGATAACGTAGGAAATTCAGAAACACTGGTAGAAGTAAGCCCGGGCGTTTTTCAGACTAAGCCAAATGGCATCAGAGGCACTATAGGCAGAGAATATATTTTGCGTGTTGAAACTAGAGACGGTAAAATATTTGAATCGTCACCTGAAAAAATAAATCCGGCTGGTAGTGTTGATAGCATCTACTACACTTTCGAAAAGTTTGAACCACTAAGCGGTTCTGCTAAGTATCAATTTCGCATTTATATTAACTCAAATGGAGAAGACAAAGGTGAAAACCTGTTCCGTTGGAAATTTACGGGAACATATAAAGTGCTGACAAATCCAGAACTTCGTACACGATCGGCAGGAGAAGTTCGTGTTCCAGACCCACCAGCCTGCAGTGGGTTTAATACTCTTTTAGAGCAAGTGGCTCCATGTAAATGCTGCACCTGCTGGGTAAATATGCCTGACGCTAAACCCAAAGTAAATGATAACGTAACCTCTTTAAACGGTTCCTATAAAAATGTGGAGGTGGGTATTGTTCCCGTAGAATACTGGACTTTTTTCGATAAGGTGCAGGTAGAAGTAAAACAAATGAGCCTCTCCAGAGCAGCTTTTAATTATTGGAAAATAGTTCAAGATCAAAAAGAGGGCAGCACCAGCTTATTCCAGCCAGCTATTGGAAAAGCGGTCTCTAATATGTTTGTAAAGAACGGATCAGAAGAAGTTCTAGGACTATTTTACGCATCTGCCATTGTCAAGAAAACCATTTTTATGGATGCCTCTGACATACCACTGGGGCCAAGTGTGATCCCATCTGCGCCACCACCTATTCCTGAATCTTGCTTAGTAGCTTTTCCATTTTCGACACTACAAAAACCCATAAACTGGTGATCGGGCAAATTTTCATTCATGAAAAAGTCTATGATTCTTTTTTTTATCCTTCTCCTCTATGATTCTTGTATCGATAGATTAAAAAATTTTGCACCAGATTCAGATTCTCAATTGGTAGTAGATGGCCATATTACAGATGCGCCTGGGCCCTATACCATAAAACTCTCGCGAACTAGAAGGGTCGTAGACTTCTCTCCATTGGCTACTGTTTCGGCAAGAAAGGTGACCATTTTTGACAATGCTGGAAATGAAGAAGTACTAACTGAGATAGGTGCAGGAATTTATCAAACCAGCCCCAGCGGTATAAGAGGGGTGATCGGAAGGGAATACTTTGTGAGAATAGAAACGCGCGATGATAAAATATATGAGTCAATCCCTGAAAAAATAAATCTGTCTGGCACAGTAGATAGTGTCTATTATGAATTTGAACAATACAAAACAGAGCAAGGAGCTGACAAATATCAATTCAGGATTTTTATGGACTCCAAAGGAGAGCCAGATGGGCAAAACCTTTTCCTTTGGAAACTCATAGGCACTTTTCGAGTGGTGACCGTCCCTAAACTATATTTTTATATTGTGAGAGGTGCCCCCTTGAGGGATCCCAGACCTTGCAGCGGGTTTATTCTTGATCAAAGTATAAATAAACTAAATTATGTAAGACCCTGTGAATGTTGTGAATGCTGGGCTAGCCTGGTGGATAAAATACCTAACGTAAGCGATAATTATCTGGTTTCTAATTCAAGATTTAAAAAAGTAGATATGGGTGTCATACCAGTGGAATTTTGGCCTTTTTGGGACAAGACGATGGTAAAAGTCGAGCAGCTGAGCTTATCCAAAATAGCTTTTGATTATTTTAAAATTATCCGAGACCAAAAAGAAGGAGCTACCAGTCTTTTCCAGCCAGCCATCGGCAAAGCCTTATCCAATATCTTCTTAAAAAATGGAAATGAAGAAGTGCAAGGGATCTTTTATGCTGCAGCTATTTCAAAAAAAATACTTTTTCTCACTGCTGAAGATATACCACTAGGACCTAGTATTATACCGCCAGCTCCAGACATACCACCAATCCTTTATCCGCGAGGCGATGAACCAGAAACCGAATCAGATTTCTATTCAAAAGACAAGTCTATCATTAGGGAATCATGCATTTTCGCTTTTCGCAATTCAACCACCAAACGGCCCTTGGAATGGCAATAACAAATTAACACATGAAAAAGTCATTGGCGCTTTTTCTTACAATGTTGGTTTTCGATTCGTGCATAGATCGGCTGGATATCGTAGCGCTCAACGCAAACTCTCAATTGGTGGTAGATGGACACATTACAGATGCGCCTGGACCCTATACCATAAAGCTATCACGAACCAGAAAATTAGTTGACTTCTCTCCTTTGGCAACTGTATCCGCTAAAAGGGTAACCATTTTCGATAATGTGGGCAACTCTGAAGCACTCAGTGAAATAGACGCAGGCGTCTATCAAACCAGCCCGACAGGCATAAGAGGGGTGATCGGAAGGGAATACTTTGTGAGAATAGAAACGCGCGATAACAAAATATACGAGTCAATCCCTGAAAAAATAAATCCGCCTGGCATGGTTGATAGTGTCTATTATGAATTTGAACAATACAAAACAGAGCAAGGAAATGACAAGTACCAGTTCAGGATTTTCATGGATTCCAAAGGAGAACCAGACGGAGAGAATCTTTTCCTTTGGAAGCTTACAGGTACATTCCGAGTGTTGACTTCACCACAACTATTCTTTTATATTCGTAATCCTGGAAGAGTCCCAGTAAGAGACCCTCGACCTTGCAGTGGGTATATTTTAGATAAGAGTATTGATCGCTTGATGCCTGTAAGTCCTTGCGAGTGCTGCCAGTGTTGGGCTAGCTTAGTTGATAAGAAACCTAATGTAAGCGACAACTATATAGTCTCTAGTGCAAAATTTAAAAAGGTAGATATGGGTATCATACCAGTAGAGTTTTGGCATTTTTGGGACAAGACGATGGTAAAAGTAGAGCAACTCAGTCTATCCAAAATAGCTTTTAATTATTTTAAAACAGTCCGAGACCAAAAAGAAGGAGCCACCAGTCTTTTCCAACCATCCATAGGCAAAGCCGCATCCAATATCTTCCTAAAAAATGGAAATGAAGAAATACAAGGCTTTTTTTATGCTGCAGCCATTTCAAAAAAAATACTTTTCCTCACCACTAAAGATATACCACTAGGGCCGAGCATTATCCCTCCTGCCCCTGCACTTCCCCCGCGCTTAAACCCCATGGGTGGAGATCCAGCTATTGAATCTGATTTCTTTTCGGTGAATACATCTATTATCAGAGAATCCTGTGTCTTCGCCTTTCGCAATTCTACCACCAAACGGCCCTTGGAATGGCAATAATAAATTAACACATGAAAAAGTCATTGGCACTTTTTCTTACAATGTTGGTTTTCGATTCGTGTATCGATAGACTAGATATTATTGCGCCCGATTCAGATTCTCAATTGGTTGTGGATGGGCTTATTACAGATGCGCCTGGACCCTATACCATAAAACTATCACGAACCAGAAAATTGGTTGACTTCTCTCCTTTGGCAACAGTATCCGCTAAAAAGGTAACCATTTTCGATAATGTGGGCAACTCTGAAGCACTCAGTGAAATAGACGCAGGCGTCTATCAAACCAGTCCGACCGGCATAAGGGGGGTGATTGGCAGGGAATACTTCATAAGAATAGAAACGCGCGATAACAAAATATACGAGTCAATCCCCGAAAAAATAAACCCGCCCGGTACGGTGGATAGTGTCTATTATGAATTTGAGCAATACAAAACAGAGCAGGGAAATGACAAGTACCAGTTCAGGATTTTCATGGACTCCATGGGTGAACCAGATGGAGAAAATCTTTTCCTTTGGAAGCTTACTGGAACATACAAAGTCACAACATCACCGGATCTTCATATCCTTCTTCTTCAAGGCCCAAGTATAAAGAGGGATCCTCGGCCATGTAGTGGAGCCACCGTTGATGGCGTTACTGGTGAATTGATCTATCCCAATCCATGCGATTGCTGCCAATGCTGGGTAAATCAGGTTGATTTAACCCCAAATGTGAGCGACAATTACGTAGTCGCTCAGGGACAATTTAAGAAAATCAATATGGGGGTAATTCATGTTGAATTTTGGTATTTTTGGGATAAGACACTTGTTAGCGCTGAGCAGTTGAGCCTCTCGAGAGCAGCCTTTAATTATTGGAAGACCATTCAAGATCAAAAAGAAGGATCAGCCAGTTTATTTCAGCCGGCAAATGGCAAGGCTGTTTCTAACATCTTTTTAAAGAACGGAAATGAAGAAGTCCAAGGAATATTTTACGCGTCTTCTGCAGTAAAAAAAATATTCTTTCTTGATGCCACCAAAATCCCATTAGGTGCTGGCGTTATACCTCCTCCTCCAGGGCTTCCACCGCGCTATTTCCCTAGGCCCAACGATCCCCCAGAATATGTTGCACTATGGTATACACCGCCTTTTGTGGTTCGGGAGTCCTGCCTTATTGCGTTCCGAAATTCTACAACTCAACAACCCCCTGACTGGAAATGAAAAAAATAAGCTTATCTCTATTTGCTCTCTTTTGCCTTTTGGCAATGTCACCTGTTGACAATTTTATTGCTATTCTATCGCAAAAAATGGAAGCCTATTATCAAAGCCATCCACAGGAACAGGCACAATTGATTTTTAACCAGGAAAAATACGCTCCCTCCGACACCGTGTTTTTTCAAACCTATTTATTAAACGAGGATTTTGTTGCTCCCAAGGGAAAACGCATCTTGACCTTAGGGATGTTTGGTTGGGACGGAAAGATGACCCAAAAAATAAACTTTAACGTGTTTGATGGTCGAACCAATAATCAAATCATTATCTCTCCTAATACACAACCTGGTATTTACCTTTTAGCTGTCTACTATACGGAGACAGAAGATCCATCTTCCTCATTTCTTTATTCAAAAGAGATTTCAATAATTGAGAAAAATAAATTGTCTATCAAAAATTCGATGGAGGGGGTGAACGTCTCGTTTGCATTCGAAGGTGGAAGTTTTGTTACTGAGCTGGAAAATAAACTGATCATTAAGTCCAACAAGATTGGTATTGGCAGAATAAAAAATAGTAAAAATCAGGAAGTGACTCAGTTTGCTATCGGTAATGAAGGAATAACAACCGCACTCATAACACCCCTTCGTGGAGAATCTTATTCTATTGAAATGGAAGGGGGTTTTAGTAGCCAGCCATTGCCGCCTGTCAAAGAAGATGGTTGTAGCCTGCGTGTGGAAACAAGCGCCAATCAATCAAGAAATGTTCTGATATCCATTCCGAAAAAATCAGTATTGAATAAAAAGAATCTTTACTTAGTGATTACCAATCGAAAAAAGATCACTTACTCAACTCCAGTAGCTTTCAATGAGATCGGTCAGTTTCAGGTGACAATACCAAGCGAAAGTCTAGAGAACGGATTATGCCAAGCCACCATTTTTGACAATGACGGTGATGTACTAGCGGAACGGATCTTCTTAACCAACCAAACCCACGTAGTTGCCTCATTAGAGACCAACACCAAAATAGTTGTTCCTCGCGAAAAAGTAGATCTTGAATTCACACTTCGGGATAAACTGGGCAATCCTTTGCGAGGAGATTTTAGCATTTCGGTTTTTCAAAAAAAACTTTTCCCAACTTCAAACTCACTCACCTTTGATGAAGAAGTCCTTCTCAAAAACGCATTTTATCAGGTAAAAAAAGAGCTGCCTGCTTCTTTGAATGAAGCTGGTAAGTCTGAACTACTTGATCACTTATTAGCTATGAAAGTCAGTGGGTCGATCCCGTGGTCACATATATTAAATCCTGCTTCCAAATCAAGCCCCCGTTTTACTAACAACTTGAAAATAAGAGGGAAAGCAATTTTTAAAAGTTCAGGTAAACCAGTACCAGATTCCACCCTATTAATGGGTTACCTGCAAAACGCGATGGTTGGTTACGAAGCATACATCACAAAAAACGGCTCTTTTGAAATGCCTTTTCTCTATGATTTCTGGGGTAACGATGAGCTTTTCTACCTAATGGAATATAGAGGAAAGGAAATGACTGAAGAATATCAGATCATACCCGAAGCAGTAGAATTTAAAGCTCCTTTTCCAGTTATTGCCACCCAAATGGATTCCAGTGATATTTATGGCGATTATGCACTTAAGAAAAAGATTGTAGAGGAGTCCTATAACTTTTTTTCCATTGCTAAAAAAAAGACAACTGTCTTTAAAAATTTGAATGAACGATTTGAGGACGAAGCAATGGGCACAGACTTTACGGTAAATGTTCAAGACTACGTTGCCTTCCCTACTATGGAAGATTTGATCAGAGAAGTAGTTCCTTACCTACAGCACCGCAAAAAGGGAAGCACTGCTACCGTAAAATTATTGATCAAGCAAAAAGAAAACTTTGTATTGCCAAAAGGGGAGCCTCTATTTTTGATCGATGGTGTGCTGACTAAAAACAAGGACTTTTTCATGAGCCTCAAACCTGTAGACGTTATGACCATCAAGCTTATCAACAATCCAAATAAACTAAGTCCGTTTGGCGTTTTAGGGAAAAACGGAATAGTATTGGTGGAGACCAAGAAATCGGTTGCTACTAGTGCTACTCAAAATAGTACCGTCATCAATGTGCAAGGCTTGAGCAAACCCTTGAATGCAAAGCTCACCACTCATTCATTGAGTGATTCCCCAAGAATTCCAGATTTACGAGCAGTATTATACTGGAACCCTATGCAGCAAGTAGATATTTACGGAAAGTCACGCTGTAGTTTTTATACTTCTGATAATGTAGGTTCATTCAGCATCCTTGTTAAAGGAATCACTCAACATGGTGATCCCTTTGAGGCAGAAGAGTCTTTTGAAGTTAGCTTTTCGAAAAAGGAATAGGTAATCAAATTCTTTCGTATCAAGAAACAGTCAGAGCCACGGCATAAGCTGAGACGAAAAAAAAATCAACTCCATGATGTATAGTCTTGAGCAATCCAATAATTAATCAACCACCTCCACAAAATACACGCACCTTATGGGCTCACCATTTTGAGTAACACCTTCTGCCACCACGCGGTATCTGCCGGGCAGGTCGGCAGCATGGAAAGAAACGGTGGCCGTTCCCGTTTTGGCATCTGTTGCCACCATGGGGGTCCAATAAAGGGTGGAGCGGTAGTCGGCTTTTATGATATCTATTTTTGGGTCACTATAATCGGGGGCGTTGAATTTGTGTGGGTGTGAATACCCCAGCACTTTCATTGTAGGAAGACTTTTTCTAGACCTTACCTCATCGATCTCACCTTTCAAATAAATAGCAAGAATGCCATTGCCACCGACTGATCCATATAAAACATTTACGCCTGTTTTTACTTCTACTGATTCAATCATATTGGGATCAATCGCTTCCAGTATTTTAGCTGGACTTCCCGTAACAATAGCATTATTTATAGTAACAAGCACTTCGGCAGGATTAGCTACTGACATTTGTCTCTGAAGATACACTACCCATTTGGTTCCTTCCCCATCATTGTTGACTTGCCTCACAATCAATCCAGGGACTTTGCCAGGCAGGGTCAGCAACAGGTTTCCATAACTGGCATTGATGTCTTTCCCCTTAAGCACATAATCAGGTTTTCCGTAGGGTCGTTTCAAGCGGTAGCCGGCCTGGTACTGTTCCTCTATCTTAGAAGATTTTATCACCACCTCTTGCAGCATGCGCGCATTTTTGGGAGATTCATACTCAGACAAAACCCGTTGGGGGGACTCTGTTTTGATAAGATCAGCCTCCCATTCGCTCTCTGCAAAATCCATAGCGGCAGCTTTGGCCTTAATAAACTCTGCCCTTCCATACGCTTCGCCCTTGCCCCTGGTGGCTTGGATGGAGAACTTGGCAGTATCGTAAAATGACAAACCACTAACATTGAAAATGCCTTTCTCATCGGACTGCGCCAAGGTAAACCCCCGCGGGGCCAGCTGCAAAACGTTCAGTGTCGCCTTTTCAGGATTATTATTTTCGTTTAAGAATTTTCCCGAAAAGTTTATGCCATGCTCAATGGTAAAGGGCAGCGTTTTATCAATCGAGGCATCTTTTAGTTCTTTCAATGGATATTCGTGCAGTATAGTGCCAGAAATGTGTAGTGGTACAACCTGTGCCGAATCTACCACGGCCACCGACACGTTTGCTAAAACGGGGTTGTCATCATTGTCTTTCAGTTTTAATGTAAGGGTAATCTTCTCTCGGGGCTTGTATCTTTTTTTATCAGCAACAATGGTAAACAGGCCCTGTTGATCTTGGGGGGCTTCATCTGTTGTCTTAGCAGACTCTACTTTGTCAGTGAGGTTGAGAACAGGCAGTGGCTTCACAAATAGATTCTCATCCCCGAAGTTTCGGTTGAAATTAGTATATGCCCTTAGGTAATACATTTTCGCTGTCATGGTATCGGGAAGTGGAAACTCGTTATAAAAAAAACCGTTCACTATCTCCACGGTCTTTGATTGCAAAACAGTTTTTGACTTTCGTTCCACCAATTCCACATACACGGTGCCGCTGAGTGAATCGCGCCAAGCAGATCTGGCATAATTCATATATCCCTTGAACCATATTGTTTCGCCCGGGTAATAGTAGGGCTTATCGGTGTGAACGTATATCTGTTCCTGATAGATGGAAAAATCAACATTTTCCTTGTCTGTTGCGGCCTCCGGTTTATAGTCCAGTGGGAGCATCTTTGCTACACGATAAGAACTCATATCCCCAGAAACAACGACATCCGTTGGGTTTTTCGGAAAGCCATCCTTATTGACAACAACAAAACCATTGTTGACTGTTACCCAACTGACCATACCGAACACATCGTCATAGGTCTGCCTCCATGCTCTCTCTTTTCGATAATGGACCTCAATCCTGCCTTTCAGGGCGATTTTATAAAAACCTTCTTGCTTATCTGGCATGACTAGCGCAGCAGTATCATAGGAGGCAACCGACTTATCCAATTCGCCATAGAACCGTGAAGAGCGGGTGGTCGAATTTTTATACCCAATTTTGTCGGTATAAAGATTGAAGCCTTCTCCATTTATCCTATTTTCAAGTATGGATTTAAAAAGATGATGAATGGACTGCTGATAACAATTTTTTCTGTTCTCGCACCATTTAGCTACTTGTTGCGTGTCCACACTTTTCAATTCAACAAACCGGGCATTGCCCCCTATGGAGTACGCTCCAGAGGCAGACCAAAAGTCAGTGAGCTGAAAAAATATTTTATAACCTAAGCTTGAGTTATTTATTTCTATAGGGCTGCTTGCAGTAGCCACAAACCTGTTACGTCCATTATCCAAAGGGAAATCAATTACCCAAGGGTTAAGAATGGTGCATGCCGATGCCTGTTTATCTTCACCCAAAAAAACCTTCTTGAATTTCTTTAGTTTCTTTTCCCATTGTTTGTCGCGAGTGGCCGTTACTTCTACATTACTCAATTTTATTTCCGATGGGATCAATTTTACAATACCAATCTTCATAGGGCCCTCGCCAATGGTCACTTTCACTTTATAGGTTTCGTACCCCACAAAGGAAAATACAAGTTCATACGTACCCAGCTCTTTGATCGTGCTCAGGTTAAACTCTCCATTGCCATCCGTTACAGTGCCAATGGTAGTGTTGTTTAAATATACATTCACGAAGGGAAAGGCGTCCAACGTTTTTGAATCCTGCACTTTACCTGCAATCCTTTGAGCACTTAAACTGAAGGGAATAAAACTAAAAAGTATGATGAGTGCCAGATTTTTCATAAAGTAATCAGGTACAATTTAAAAGTATTTTGCATGACAAAAAATAAACTCTCCAATACGTTCTCGGTTTTACAATTCATTCTCCTGCTCCGCGATACTGTGAGAAAGTCGTCACCAAAAAATGATTTAATGGACAAAAATGGTTGGTGGGTGTTGACCTAACCATCTGATATATAAAGAGTCAGAGGCAAAAAGTTGGAGGAAATTGAAAATGGTTTCAATTTCCTCTTTTCATTTTATGGATACTCACAAAAAAGTCGTGCTGGGGATGCGGTAGTTCTCAGGTAATTCGTTGGGGAAGACGGGACAAAAAGCAACGTTTCAGATGCAAGACATGCGGGTTGTTGTTCACCTGGACCAACCCATCAGTTGCTGCAAGCAATCGGTTCGTGTGGTTTAAAAAGTGGGTCATTGGCCGTCATACATTGGAGCAGTTGAGTCAGTCAACTGGCTACTCTGTGCGCACTTTAAAGCGGTATTTTCATCACTACCTGATTAAGCCACCTGTGCTAAGTGTCTATCCTAGTGAACGAGTCAATCTACTCATTGATGGAACCTATTCCAACAATGACTTGTGTCTGATCCTTTACAGGGATAACACAATTAAATTTACACAGCTATATCGACTCACAACAGGCGAATGGTATGAGGAGCTTAAAGAGGATCTTGAGAATCTTTTGGCCTTACAGGTTCAGATTGAAAGTATCACTTGTGACGGTCATAAATCTTTATTGAAGGCTGTTAAGAAAGTATGCCCACACGTTATTCTACAACGCTGTGTTGTGCATATTCAACGAATGTGCCGGATTTGGCTTACGATAAGGCCTAAAACTATCCCTGGCTTAGAGCTACGCTCAATTGTCTCCAAGCTTCACACTATCAAGACTCCGATAGAAAGAGACAATTGGATAGTCAGCCTGGTACAGTGGCATGATCGCCACAAAGACTTCATCAACGAAAAGAGTTATCAGTTAATAACAGGAAGGTATTGGTATAAACACAAGCTAGTCAGACGTTCCTTTATGGTGATCCGAAAAGCACTACCACAGATGTTCCAGTATCTTGACAATGATCGTGTGCCTAAATCAACAAACGGACTTGAGTCCTTCTTCGGGCATTTAAAAGGACATCTGGCTGTTCATCGTGGACTCTCTATCAAGCACAGGAAGAACTTTATACAGTGGTACTTGTATTTTAAGAACGCTTCGCGTTCTGAGTTTTCTTAAGTCCATAAAACTCTTGGAATGATCTCAAATAGAGAAGGCTCCTCAAACAGGAGCCTTCTGACCATTCCAGTCGGTAAATCTTATTGCTAACAAGTTGCTCTCCAGCAGAGCTTGCGTCCTCTTCAGATTTACGATGGAAATAAAAGAAAATCTAAATCAAATGTCACCAACCATTTTTGGCACCATTACCCAAAAAATTAAACTGTTGTATAATTATCAACTTTATTCGCTTGAAGTTTTTTCTATCAATTTTATCCAGTGATCTTTTAATTTGAGCGTGATTCCTTAACGGAACATCCAAATGAGAGAAGTCTCTCTCATTGGATGTTTTCACTGTTATTGGCAATCAATTCGCGTAGCCCCACATCCTGCGTCATTTGTACAGACTGCTATGTTTGTGAGTGGTAATGGCAAGCAAGGTCGCCACCTGCCATTAATATAATCATCTCATTTTTGCTCAAAGCCGAGGAAAAGGCACAAAAAAAGAACTGCCCTTTCGGGCAGTTCTTAAAAAAAATAACGATTGTAATTAATTCATTGTTACCGTTGTAGGCACAGGTGTAATGGCACTTATAACTCCGCTACTGGTTATTACTACTGCATATATATTCAAAGTACCGTTAGGTGCAAAATTTGAAAACACAGAACCAGTTGATCCAGAAGTATACGAAATAGTTCCTGTCTGTTGAGGCGAAACATCTGTTGCCATATTAAACGCTGGAACATCACCCCCGACAAATCCAGTAGGAGCAGCATCCCCAGCTTTCAAAGCAACAAAATAGACAGTACCAGAAGTTGATCCTCCTGGATTAGAACCACCAACTGCGTAAGTTACTGTCCACTTAATTTGAGTTCCCCAATCATATTTAGTAGGATCCAAGATAATTGATGGAGCTGGTGCAGCACCAATATCAATTGTTAATGGCTTAGACACGATAGAAGCAACAGGGTTTCCTGCTACATCTGCCCCACCACTAATAGCTACAGTTGCATCTCCATGAGTAGCATCTCCATCTAGGTCTTTGTACTCATAAACATATGTGGCCGTTAGCTTATCCGAACTTAATGCGGTTTTCGCATTAGTAACTCCGTCAACACCTGTTGTTCCTGGTGTAATAGTAACCGTTGGAGCTGTACCAATCGGTTCATTAAATCTAAGAGTAATGGTCGCACTCTGACCCTTTCCCAATCTGGTTCCAGTAGTAAAGCTTAAATTTTGAGGAGCTTCGTTATCGACAGCTATCCCAGCAATACCAGATGTGGTTTCACTTTGTATTAATCCCAATTGGGCACCAGCAACTGCTGAAGTAGCCCCAGTAACTGCAAATTTGGTGACTCCAGTATAAGAAGCACCAGCAACAAAAGCTACATAAAACTGATTGTCTTTTCCAGCTACTGGCGTTACTGCTCCAATGGTCCCAGCTGACGCAGGAATAATAGCAACTGAAGGTGGAGTAGCAATTGCTTGATCAAACACTATATTAAGAGTATCCTTTACTCCGTTTCTTAAGGGAACGACTGTTCTAGTTACCTTACCTGCAACCACTGCACCTACCTGACCTCTTTGACTTAAGGTTGCAACGGGCTTCGCATCTTCAATATCTCTCACTCCGTATGTCAACTTTTGGGCTGGATAGAACTGGTCGCTTTCGACCAAACCTCCGGCAACTAAATCAGCAGCTAGAACTTTAGACCCGTCCTTTAAATTTAAGTCACTCTCCATTATGATGCCTCCGCTATAAACTTTAAAGAAAGTCGCTATTTTTTCTGGAGTATCGAGAGTTTCCCCAACCGCTGTCAAAATACTAGACAAGGATATTGAAATCGAAGTCCATGGCCCCAAATACTTATCGGTCTTTTGAAAAGCCGAAGCATTAATATTTACTACAGGTTGAGGTAAGCGAGAGGTTACAATAGAGTCTTTACCTGCCTTATCTTTTAGTAATACATTCTTGTAAATAAAAATATCAACACTTTCTAACGAATTTTGATCTGCTGAAAGAAATTCAGCCTCGTATTCAAACGCTTCACCAGTTTGAATATCGTTAACGAAAAAAGAGTCGCCATAATCTGCTCCATCAAAATAAAGAGCATCTAGTTGGGTGCCGCGTAATACCAATAACGTACCTTTTTTTACTTTCTCAAATTGTAGTGGATCTAAGGCTTCATCTGCACAAGAAAATGCAACAGATACTAATACCACTAATAAAATACCTTTTATATAATTTCTCATAAATTAAAATTAGTTTAGAGTTATTGCTGGTGCCCAGAAAACTCGATTAACAACTTCAGGATTCTTTTGTGTTGCCGAACTGTTTAGGTTTACATAAAGAGCTGGATAAACTAAAGAACTAAAGAATACGCCAGAATTAATTACTCTGGTTGGCTGCATATTTTTTGGAGCACCTGTTCTCC
This sequence comes from Cytophagales bacterium, assembly GCA_013298505.1. Lineage (GTDB taxonomy): Bacteria > Bacteroidota > Bacteroidia > Cytophagales > Cyclobacteriaceae > ELB16-189. Next base: position 23,163 of record JAAFHY010000025.1, on the reverse strand, counting down.
TATACAAGTTGTAGGCTTCAAGCCCATTTCCAAAACAAGACATATAAAACTCACGACCGATAATATCCATTTTATTAGAAGCTGCATCGTATTTAGTAGCCACAGCAGACTGATACGCTGAAGTTGAGGGCTCTAGCCCCGCTGGTAAAGCCTGCCCCTTAGAAGTTGCAAAACTCCTTATTTGAGAAATGGAATTAGCTATGGCCGTTGCAAGTGCAGTCTTCGCTCCAGCTACATCATTACTCTTTCTAATTAGATACTCCGCCTTCATAAAGTCTGTATAAAAAGACATAAATATAGGTTCGATTCCTGCACCATTAGCACCATCGCCTTGCCTAGTAGGCTCGTAAAATGTTCTATCTGTAGTTGGCTTAGCATCAATCTTACCTCCCGCAGGATAAACTCCCGCACATGTAATAAATGGAGAATCTGGATTTGTACCAGAATCATCACCATGGTCTCTTCCATAAAACCCAGGCTCAAATTGACAAAAGATAAAATTACCGCTTGCATAATGAGCTGGTATTACACCACAGCCCACGTTCTTAGGATCTCGCCTGAAAGCCTCAGCATTACTACCCACTTGGCGATACAAATAATATCTCCATCTTGGGTCTTGAACACCATTACCTTGGTAAAGTTCCCACATAAACCAGTTACCAATATATCCGCCTGCATTTGCAATGATCGGGTCATAGTATTGATCATAAAGTGGATGACGAGAGGCAGGGACTGTAACACCTGCATACTTGTAAGTAAAGTTCTCGGCCTCCGTATCAATCAATCCTTTATCAGCTGCCAAGCCCCCTGCTATCAAAGCATCAATTTTGGCATTCGCCTCTGCTTTCCTTGAATCCATTAGAGAAATATTGAGCCAAGCTTTTAGTTCAAGCGTGTTTGCAAGGGCATACCATCGATCTCTGTTACCACCGTAATAAACATCTCTTGAAAGTAAACCACCTACCGCTGACCCAGTTTTTTCCAGTTCGGTTCTTGCTTCAGCTATCAAAGAGATAGCTTTTGTATAAGCCTCGCTTCCGCTTGTTGAACCGGGATTAAAGTTCCCCGAAATTCCTTTCAATGCATCAGCTTGAGGAACATCTCCATAAATATCTACTAATGTAATATATACATAAGCTTTAAGTATCTTAGCAACAGCTACATGGGTGGTTAAACCGGCAGCCTGAGCAAGAGGTAACAAGGTTTCTATATTAACCAATGTACGTTGATAAGCCACAGTCCACAACCCATCAGTAGTGGTACTCCGAACAGCTGTAGCATAACGATCTCCTGCAGTCATTGATTCTAATCTAACCAGTCGACCAGTAACTCCAGAAACACGATTATGGAAATCCGCAAAATTGTATTGTATGGCATTCATAATCAGATTTACATCTGCGCTGCCTACATTAATATCATTCGGGTTATTCAAGTCACCATCTAGACTACATGATGTAACAAGAAATACAAGAATGAATCCAAACTTTTTAAATATGTCTTTCATCTGTTAAAAGTTTAAAATTAATTAAAAGGTCACTTTCAGGTTAATACCATATCTGCGTGCAGATGGCCCACCCAAGAAATCAAAACCGGCACCATTGTTAGCTCCAAAAGCAGTCCTATCAAAGTCGGCATTAGCATACCTAGGGGCGTTAATTGATCTAAACCAAAGATTGTTACCAACTAGAGAAATGTTAACCGCTTTAATTTTAAATCTAGTCAACAAAGACTTAGGAAGGTTATATCCCAAAGAAATCTCTCTAAATCTAACACGAGTTGCATCGTACACACCTCTGTCGTCTGGTGAACCACCAATAATGGTATTACCGAAGAATACACCAGAAGTTGTTAATGGAATATCATTAGCTCGGTACCCTGTTACAGCGTTATTACCGTCTAATATTTCTCTTACACCTGGCAAAATAAGAGGAAGTGTAGGATCAAAACTCTCGAGATCCTTGCCAACACCGCGAGCTACCATCGTAGCTGCTGAATATGAATAAGTTTGACCTCCTTGTACATAATCCCACTGCATTCCAAAACTAAATCCTTTCCATGTAAGGTTCGTGATTACTGAACCTAACCAATTTGGATTTGGATCTGCAATGATTCCAATCTCCGCAGCTGGTTTGTAATCGCCCTGAGCATTAACTACCAACTGGCCGTTTGGCGATTTCTCTACGTAAGTACCTTTAATTACGTTTAAAGGCTGACCTTCGATAGCAAAATTACCTAGATTGCTAAATCCATTCACAAGAATTTCTTTAGAACCATCTGGAAGTGATTTTACCAAACTCCTATTACGAGTGAAGTTTACAGTAACATCCAAATTCCAGTCTTCTGTTTTTATAGGTGTAGCACCAAGTGATATTTCAATTCCTGAGTTTTCAATCGTACCTGCATTAATAAAAACGTCTGTATAGCCAGTTGAAGGATCTAATGGCCTTTGGATAATCTGATCTTTTGCTTGTCTGTTATAGACGGATAGATCAAGTCGAACTCTGCTCTGGAAGAGTTTAGATTCAACGCCAAACTCTAATTCAGACAATAATTCTGGTTTAAGACTTTTATTAGCCAATAATGATGGTTGTGACGATGTAATTACATTTCCACCATTATCCGTTCTTGTTTGGGCATTAAGTGTTAAAGTAGGGCGAGTATTATAAGGAGCTCCAAAATTAGCTGATGTTCCGTAAGCAACTCTTACTTTCAGAAAATCTAAGAAACTAGATGCAAATTCTGGAAATGCAGCGGTAGGAACAAAAGCTACGCTAGCACCAGGATAAAAAAGAGATCTATTCTCAGGCTCTAAAGTAGATGACCAGTCATTTCTTCCTGAAAGATTTAGGAACAAATAATCCTTGTACCCGAGATTTGCGTCAAAGAAGATACCAGCTATTGCACTGTTACGTACAAAATTCAGGTTATTTCCTCTATAATCTTTGGCTTGCGTTGACGTAAAGTTTCTGTGCTCAAGTAAATTATGAACAACTTGACCCAAACTCTCTAAGCCAGTTTGTTTGAACGAATTGGCACGATAATTAAATCCTACTAAGGCAGTCAAATCCAAATCTTGATTTAAGTCCTTATTTATAGAAGCTAAGAAAGAGTGGTCGTAAATCGTATTAGATGAAGTAGTAGTTCGTAGAGCACCCGGAGTCAGATTAGAATCAAATCCTACACCGCCCTTATTAACATAATATGATTGATCTTCTGAGTAAGTGTCTAATCCTAGTCGGTAAGTTAAACTAACCCAATCCTTCAACTTATATGTAACATTCGAACTGGAAAAAAACCTATTTGTTACACTAGATTGTTTAGAATTGTTTAGTAACCAATAGGGATTAGTGATACTATTGTTGTTTCTATAATAAACACTTGCCTTTGTAATTGGATTTTCCCAAGGCCACCTAGATAAATCAATATTTCTTGGAGTGTAAAACAAATTGGCAAAAACAGAAGGGCCACCAATAGAATTAGAACCTGTACCAGCTCCCGATGGCGGTGTTTGAAAACTCGTCCTTACGAAATTGAAGGTACTTGAAAGAGTCAACTTATCAGTTAATTTAGTATTGCCCCCCAATGAAAAATTATCCCTTACAACATTATTATTTTTTATAAAACCATCCTCATTTAAATGGCTGTAGTTAAATGAGAAACTGCCAAACTGATTAGATGCGCCTAAGTTTATAGAAGTTGTTGACGATGCACCTCTTTGGAAGAAATCACTAACGTTGTTCGGCTGGGCAACTGGAATGTAACCAGCGTCAGTCGTTCCACCTGTGATAGCGAATTCAGGAAATTGAGGAAACAGGGCTCTATGCTCCCAGTAAGGGTGTCTGACCCCAGTAGGCTTGCCATTAAACAAGCTGCCCCAATTACTAAAAAATTCTCCATAGGCTCCATCAAAACCATTTGCCCATTTATTTTGATATTCTGGTAGAATTGCTTCTGTAACAAAATATGATTGGCCGATCGAAGCTTGAAATTTATTTTGCTTCTGACCTGTTGCACCCGTCTTTGTAGTAACCAAAATCACACCATTACGCCCTTGAGATCCATAGGTAGTGGTTGCACTTAAACCTCTTAAAACGCTCATGGATTCAATATTATTTGGATCTAAATCCAAAAAACGCGTGGGAGCAACTTGCCCATCTCTAAAGTTTGAGTTAATATCATTTGACGATGTATTAATAGGCACACCATCAACAACCCAAAGTGGCTGGGTATCACCTGTAATGGAGCTATTTCCACGAATGTTTACCCTAGATCCAGATCCTGCCAAACCAGAGGAATTCAAAATTTGAAGCCCAGGTGTTCTTCCTTGTAATGCTCTACCAACGTCTGTTTCTGGTTTATCTGCTAATGCAGAAGAAGAAATTGTCGTTGTTGCGTACCCTAGCGACTTCGTTTCTCTAGCGACACCTTGTGCTGTTACGACAACCTCAGAAAGCTGGGTAACGTCCAATCCTAGTTGAACGTCAACGACAGTTCTTTCTCCAACCGGAACTTCTGAAGTTTGCAATCCAATAAAAGAAAAAACCAAGCTCCCTCCTGACGAAGGTATGCTAAGTGAATACTTTCCATCGGCATCAGTAACAGTTCCATTTGTTGTTCCTTTCACAACAACATTCACACCAGGTAAGGCAGATCCGTCTTCTGCGGACGAGACCTTACCTGTAATCACCCGATCTTGCGCCCAAGCACTGAGCACAAAACAAAGCGAGAAGCACATTAGTAAAAACTTCTTCATAGGTTTTGGTTTAGGTTAATAAATTAAGTCCACTAAATTAAGGTATTATTAACATAGATTAAATACTGCAAATGGATTTTTTTAAAAAATTTTATTTGGTTGTTTCCGTAATCCCTTAAATTTTTAAAATTTCCAAAGACTTGAATCAGAAAAAAAAGGTGAATTTCGATCGAAATTCACCTTTTTTTTAAAGTAAACTACTAATTTAATAAGTAAACTGCTAAGCTACAGAAACAAATGACTTGTTTTCCTTTCCTTTTTTGAAAACTACCGTCCCTGGAATGAGAGCGAATAGCGTATGGTCTTTACCCATCCCCACATTTCTGCCAGGATGATGCTTTGTTCCGCGCTGACGCACAATAATATTGCCTCCAATTACTTGCTGGCCACCAAACTTCTTTATGCCCAATCTTTTACTTTCCGATTCGCGGCCGTTTTTTACTTTACCTTCTCCTTTTTTATGTGCCATAATTTAATTCGTTGATGTGTTGATTTGTTGATTCGTTAATTTTTGCGTCCTAATTGAAATTATCGAATTATCGAATTATCGAATTATCGAATTATCGAATTATCGAATTAATTAATTAGCCAATACTCTCAATCTGAACTTTGGTGAATTGTTCACGATGTCCGTTTCTTTTAGCGTATCCTTTTCTACGCTTCTTTTTGAATACGATCACCTTATCACCTTTTACATGCTCCAATATCTTACCAGATACCTTCACTCCTTTTACAGTAGGGGCGCCAACTTCTATTGAACCACCATTATCAGTTAGAAGGACTTTATCGAATGACACGATTGTGCCAGTTTCGCCTTCCATCCTGGGTGCATAGATATATTGATCTTTAGCCACTTTGAACTGCTTTCCTGCGATGTCTACAATTGCGTACATGCTTGTTATTTTTAAAAATGGATCGCAAAGATAACGCTAGTTGCTCGAAAAACAAACGATTTTGATAAAATACCCAAATCCCGCTCAAAAATGGGCTTTTAACCAAAATAAATCTATCACTTAATACCTAATTTCACTCGATTGTACAACAATATCATCACTATTAAATTTTTAACTTTTTTTTATTTAATAATTCACTTTGGGCGCGTGTGTTAAGTGAGTGATAATGAATTCTTTTATAAAAGTGTTGCTTTCGTTTTTCAAAGAAACACACTCTTTCTGTGCTTCTCGCTCTTTTGAATTCTCTCCGGCATTTTAGTTATTTGTCGATGCGGCTTTCAAAAGTTCTGTGAAAGAAATATTGTTTGTCGCTGACAAAAAATAAACTTGAAAACTTAGAAGACATCGAAAACTTTTTTTGGTCAACAGTGTCTTTTTAACCTATACTCTAACCACTTTATCTAAATGACCCAACCTTTACGCGAAGAACCCATCTTAAAGGAGAACAAAGATCGTTTCGTTCTCTTCCCCATCCGCCAGCACGACATCTGGAAGTACTATAAACAAGCGGAAGCCAGTTTCTGGACTGCCGAAGAGATTGATCTGGGGCAGGATATGAAAGATTGGCTCAACCTGAACGATGGCGAGCGTCATTTTATCAGCCATGTGCTCGCTTTTTTTGCAGCCAGCGATGGCATCGTGAACGAAAACCTGGCTGAACACTTTGTGGGTGAGGTACAATATACAGAAGCCAAGTTTTTTTATGGTTTTCAAATTGCGATTGAGAACATTCACTCGGAAACATATTCTTTATTAATAGACACCTACGTTAAAGACCCAAAAGAGAAAGACAAACTTTTTCACGCCATCGAAACGATGGACTGCGTAAAGAAAAAAGCCGATTGGGCATTGCGTTGGATTGACAAGGGCACCTTTCAAGAAAGATTGGTCGCTTTTGCTGCCGTGGAGGGGATTTTCTTTTCGGGCTCATTCTGTTCTATCTTCTGGTTGAAGAAACGGGGTCTGATGCCCGGGTTAACATTCTCAAATGAACTGATCTCAAGGGACGAAGGTTTACATTGTGATTTTGCGTGCCATTTGTACACCAAGCACGTGGTGAACAAGTTGCCTGAAGAGAGTGTGATTGCAATTATCAAAGATGCGGTGGAAATTGAGAAAGAATTTGTGACCGATGCGTTGCCAGTCAATTTAATTGGCATGAATGCAGCTCAAATGCGCCAGTATATTGAATTTGTGGCTGATCGTCTGCTGGATGAATTGGTGGGCAAGAAAATTTATGGCGCTACGAATCCATTTGACTTTATGGACATGATCTCTTTGCGCGGAAAAACAAATTTCTTCGAAAAAAGAGTGGCCGAATACCAGAAGGCTGGCGTGATGAACAGTATGGAAAAAGAAACATCACCAAAGTTTTCACTGAACGAAGATTTTTAATACATTCGTTTCACCATTTTTTAAACTAGTTTTTTACAACCCTTACACCCTTTATTAACATGCTCGTATTAAAACGTGACGGACACCGGGAGTCCGTGAAGTTTGATAAAATCACTGCCCGCATTGAAAAACTCTGCTACGGTTTAGATCCCAAATTTGTCAACCCGGTAGAGGTGGCGATGAAAGTTATCAATGGCTTGTATGATGGTGTCTCCACCATAGAACTGGACAACCTCGCTGCGGAAATTGCCGCTTCGATGACGACCAGGCACCCTGATTTTGCCAAGTTGGCTGCCCGTATTGCGGTTTCTAACCTCCACAAAGTGACAAGTAAGTCCTTCTCTAACACGATGAAGCGATTGTACACCTACGTGGATCCTAAAACGGGTGAAAACGCCCCGCTGATTTCAAAAGAAACATGGAAGGTAATTCATGAAAATGCGGCTGAGCTAGACGAAGCTGTATTGTATGACCGCGACTTTAGCTACGACTTCTTTGGATTTAAAACCTTGGAACGTTCGTACTTGATGAAGGTGGATGGCAAAGTAGTTGAACGCCCTCAGCATTTATTAATGCGTGTAGCGATCGGTATCCATGGAGAAGATATTCCTGCAGCCATTGAAACCTACAATTTGTTGTCTGAGAAGTGGTTCACTCACGCCACTCCTACACTCTTCAATGCCGGCACACCAAAGCCTCAGCTTTCATCTTGCTTCTTGCTTACAATGAAAGACGATAGCATTGACGGTATCTATGACACGTTGAAACAAACTGCTAAGATTTCCCAATCCGCTGGCGGTATTGGTCTTAGCATTCACAATGTGCGGGCGAAAGGCTCTTATATTAAGGGAACGGGTGGAACGTCCAACGGCATCGTGCCGATGTTGAGAAATTTCGACATGACAGCCCGCTACGTTGATCAGGGCGGTGGCAAGCGCAAAGGCAGTTTTGCTATTTATTTAGAGCCCTGGCATGCCGATATTTTTGATTTCCTTGAACTAAAGAAAAACCACGGTAAAGAAGAGATGCGCGCACGCGATCTTTTTTATGCGATGTGGATTCCGGATTTGTTCATGAAGCGAATTGAAGACAACGAAATGTGGTCTCTCTTCTGCCCGAACGAAGCACCGGGTTTGGCAGATTGCTGGGGAGAGGATTTTGAGCGCTTGTATGAGAAGTACGAGAAAGAAGGCAAATACCGCAAACAAGTAAAGGCACAAGATATTTGGTTTGAGATTTTAGAAGCTCAGATCGAAACAGGAACTCCTTATATGCTTTATAAAGATGCTGCTAATCGCAAATCGAACCAAAAGCATTTGGGCACCATCAAGTCAAGTAACTTGTGTACAGAGATTATCGAGTACACATCACCTGACGAGGTAGCGGTCTGTAACCTCGCTTCTATTGCGTTACCTAAGTTTGTTACGGAGGACGGAAAATTCGATCACCAAAAGTTGTACGAAATCACCAAGGTGATTACCCTTAATTTGAATAAAGTAATTGACGTCAACTATTATCCGGTAATCGAAGCCAAGAACTCAAACATGCGCCATCGCCCGATTGGTATTGGCGTGCAAGGTTTGGCGGATGCGTTCATTTTATTACGCATGCCGTTCGATTCTCCGGAAGCTCGTGGTTTGAATAAAGACATCCACGAAACCATCTACTTCGCGGCCATGGAAGCTTCTATGGAATTGGCGAAAAAGGATGGAGCCTATGAAACATTCAAAGGTTCGCCCATCTCAAAAGGAATTTTCCAATTTGATATGTGGGGTGTAACACCCGACAGCGGAAGATGGGATTGGGAAAATTTGAAACGCGAAGTGAAACAGCATGGTGCTCGCAACTCGTTGTTGCTTGCTCCGATGCCTACAGCTTCAACTTCACAAATTTTAGGAAACAACGAGTGCTTTGAGCCATATACTTCTAATATCTATACGCGCAGAACTTTATCCGGTGAATTTATCATTGCTAACAAGCATTTGATGAAAGACCTGATCAGCGCAGGATTGTGGAGCGAAACGATGCGCCAGAAGTTAATTTCAACTAACGGATCGGTACAGGCTATTCCGGAGATACCACAAAATATTAAGGACATCTACAAAACCGTTTGGGAGATTTCGCAGAAGGCGATCATTGACATGAGTGCCGACCGCGGTGCTTACATCTGCCAAAGCCAAAGTTTGAATATCCACCTGACCGATCCAAACTTCGGTAAGTTGACTTCCATGCACTTTTATGCCTGGAAGAAAGGATTGAAAACAGGTATGTACTACTTGCGTTCTACTGCCGCTGCGGATGCCATTAAGTTTACATTGGATAAGTCAGCCATACAGGAACCAACAACTGTTACAGCGACAGCAATCGCAGAGCCAGTGATGGCTGTTCAATCGGTGACAGTTGCAGAAAACCAGCAGGCTATCCAATACGAACAAATGCCTATGGCCGACTACGACCAGAAGCGTGCCGACATGGCCTGCTCACTGGATAATCCGGATGCGTGCGAGGCGTGTGGGAGTTAAGGCAAAAGAATCTAGCTGATATAAAAAAACCCGGTGATGAACCGGGTTTTTTATGCTTTATAAAGTTCTATTTTTCTAAAACGGTAAATCATCTGTAGCGCTCGCATCTGGAGTGAATGGCTCTTCGCCTACTGGTGGACCGTCAGAACGGCCGTTGCTAGCCCCAGATCCTTTCGCCACTTTCCAGGCCCGCACATCGGTGTACCAGCGGCCATTGTATTCGCGGCTCTCAACATTGACTGAAGCTGTGATGGTTTCACCGGGAGTTAATTTAATTTCGTCTACTTTTTCGCCCCAAAGTGAAAGGCATACTTTCTTAGGATATTGACCCGGAGTTTCCAAAATAAACTCTTGCTTTTTCCAAACGCCATTTTTTCCCTGACCTGATTGCAGCGGGAGAAGGTTTACCACCTTACCTGTGATGTCCATTGCCATATGATTACAACTTTTTAATTGAGGTTTAAAGATACTAAAATTCAGTTTTGTTGTTCGCTCGGCCAGGGATATCTGCCTGCGCTGCAGCTTCGGCAGACGGGGAAATGGAAAGCCCGCCCGGGCCGCCAAATTTACAGTGCCCCTGACTTAATTTCTTCAACCACTGTCGGATCAAGAAGAGTGGTGGTATCTCCTAAATTAGTGGTGTCACCTTCGGCTACTTTACGTAAAATTCTACGCATGATTTTTCCCGAGCGCGTCTTGGGTAGTCCACTCACAAACTGAATTTTATCGGGCTTGGCAATAGGGCCTATAATTTTTGAAACCCCTTCTTTGATTTCATTGCGCAAGTGAACTGGTTCATGCACCGGATCGTACGTAACTACAAATGCATAAACACCTTGACCTTTAATATCATGCGGAAAGCCAACTACTGCCGATTCGCAAACGGCTGAGTGTTCATCGATGGCGCTTTCAATTTCGGCTGTGCCCATATTATGGCCGGAGACAATAATAATGTCATCCACCCTGCCGGTGATTCGATAGTAGCCGTCTTTATCGCGCTTGCAGCCATCGCCTGTAAAATATTTTCCGGGAAAGGTGGAGAAATACGTGTCTTTGAAACGCTGATGATCTCCGTAAATCGTACGTGCCATCGATGGCCACGGGAATTTGATCGCCAATCGCCCCTCTACATTATTTCCTTCCAACTCTTTTCCGGCTTCGTCCATTATAGCCGGTTGCACACCGGGTAACGGCAGCGTTGCGAACGCTGGTTTCGTTTTGGTGATTCCCGCCAAGGGCGAAATCATGATGCCTCCCGTTTCCGTTTGCCACCATGTGTCTACAATGGGGCATTTGCCTTTGCCGATGTTTTTGTCATACCAATGCCAAGCCTCTTCGTTGATGGGTTCGCCCACGCTGCCCAATACTTGTAGTGATGACAAATCATATTTCTCCACAAATGATAGCGGTGCTTTTTCCAATGACCGTATAGCGGTAGGTGCGGTGTAAAAAATATTGACTTTATGTTTTTCAATGACATGCCAAAACCGACCCATATCAGGCCAACTCGGTACGCCTTCGAACATCAACGTGGTGGCGCCAGCTGAAAGAGGACCATAGATTATATATGAGTGACCGGTGATCCAGCCCACATCGGCCGTACACCAAAATGTTTGCCCTTCTTTATACTGAAAAACATTTTTAAATGTGTAATTCGTATACACCGCATAACCACCACAGGTGTGGACCATACCTTTTGGCTTTCCGGTACTACCTGAGGTGTAAAGAATAAAGAGCAAATCTTCGGCATCCATCTCTTCGGCTACACAAACGTCAATTGTTTTAGTGATCTCTTCGTGCCACCAAAGATCCCGTGATTGTAGCATCGAGACCGAAAGGTTGGTTCGGTTGAGCACGATGCATTTTTCTACCGATGGACATTTCTTCAACGCTTCATCCACAATTGATTTCAGCTCAATTTTTTTTTCTCCCCGATAGGCGCCATCGGCCGTCAATACCATTTTGCAATTACTGTCGTTGATTCGATCAATTAATGAACCAGCAGAGAAACCGGCAAAAACAACCGAATGAATCGCGCCTACCCTCGCGCAGGCTAGCATGGCAAAGGCTGTTTCAGGCACCATGGGCATGTAAATGCACACGCGATCGCCTTTCTGGATGCCATTTGCTTTCAGCATGTTAGCGGCACGATTGACTTCAAGCGATAGTTGCTGATAGGTAATTTTCCGCGATGGTTCGGATGGATCGTTTGATTCCCAAAGAATAGCAGTTTGATTGGAAAGAGCGGGTAGGTGGCGATCGATGCAATTTTCTGTAATATTTAGCTTACCTCCAATAAACCATTTCATCTCGGGCTTGTGGAAGTCGTATTCGAGCACGCGGGTCCATTTTTTTCGCCAACTTAATTTTTCGGCTTGTTCAGCCCAAAATTTTTCTGGTTTGGTGACGCTTTGTTGGTATTCGGCTAAGTATTCTTGAAGGTTGTTCATGGAAAAAACCAAGTAGTAAGAAAATTAGACATTCGTGCGAATAAGTCAAAGAATATCTCCAGTTACCTAAAGAAACAGTTCGGCTGCTATCGCAATGATGGTAGCCAATACGGCCACGCCCATTTTGCGTGAGTTGAACTTATGGTCGGCACTGCTTTCAAAAACAATAGTGGTGGAGATATGCAGAAAATTCCCACTGACGATGGCAAACAAAATCGTAAATGCTTGTGAGGTCATCCATGCGTTGGCCAATAAATAATCCGATAAGAAAAGACCTAGTGGCGATGCCAGAGAGAAAATCAACAAAAAGAAAACTGCTCGCGATTTGGATTTTACCTCACACAACAGCACAGACATCAGTGCAAAAGCCTCGGGTGCCTTGTGCAAAACAATGCCCCACAAAAGGGTATTTGAATCGTGGTGATGGTCGATAGTGCGAGGGTGCGCCAAAAGACCTCCTTCTAGAAATGCATGAATGCAGAGCGCCACTAAAACTAAAATAGCCGAAGACTCTTTGTGCTGATGATCTTTTTCATGAACATGAATGTGCCCATGTTCTACACCGCTTGATAAGAACTCCAATGCTTGCTGAAGAAAGAAACCTATCAGCACACAGATGCCGACCAAACCCGGCTTGAGGCTTTGTGAATATAACTCTGGAAAAATATGGATGATAGTGATGGAAAATAAATAAGAGCCGGCAAAAACCAGCCAAAGTTTGTACGAACCTGTATTGAGCTTGGGTACATAAAAGGCCACCGCTCCGGCAATTAGAGCGACAAAAAAAAGAATGTAAATGGCGGTAGGCATAGAATGTCAGTGGCTCTAACGAAGAGCATCTAAATCGCGCTGATCAATATCTCGGTTTACGGCTATCTTATTGCTGAGCAAGTCTTCTTTAGAAATAACATAAAGCTCATTCTCATCTAAAGATATCCGTTGACTTCTTTCCTTACAGGCTCGGAAAGATTTGAGCCCCTTCATTTGGGGAAGGAAATCTGTATGAAAAGTAGTGTGGGGTATTTTTAAGTATGTCTTCTGTGGATCAAATATAATTTTCTCCAAATCTGAAACATCCACTCGTAAATCCGACAACGCTTTTACAAGATTGACAAAGTTTTCGTTGGTGGGGTTATACCAAAAATCATGATCAATCTTTATTTCAGGATTACCTGAAATTGAAATGCCGGAAATACGCTGATATCCATAAAAAGCAACAGCCGTTCCTCCAACAAGCATGCAGTCAACCATATGCTTATTCAAAGCGGCACAAACAATTTGCAGCGTAGACCGTATCTCGTTACTTATCATTTATCTTGTCTAAGTACAATCCAATCAATTTCATCTCTCTTTTTTCGCTCCCTTCCAGAAGCCCTTTCTAATTGAAGCATCAAGTCCATCACATCCAGCGCGCGAATAAGCGCTTGCTCAGGTGTAAGCGCCTTGAACATTTGTCGCTCCAACTGATTTTTTTCCTCAATTTGAGAATATAAAATCGGCTTTATCATATTTCCAAAAGGCAATTTAAAGATCTATTTTTCTTTTAACTCAATCAAGCTACTCATTGTAGGTGTAACAAACGTATTGATTTTTCCATCTAAAGAACTATAAATAAAAAACGCATCCAGCTCAGGATGTTGCTTCAAGATTTCTATTGCTTTTTCGTGGCCCATAACCATAAAGGCGGTAGCCCACGCATCAGCAGTGCTCGCATTGGCTGCAAAAACAGAAGCGCTAAGGATAGCTCTCTCAGCCTGATATCCTGTTTGTGGATCAATGGTATGCGAATACTTTTTGCCATTAATGATGCGATAATTGAAGTAATTGCCAGAGGTTGTAAATGATCGATCGGTCAGCTTCACGTACGCTTTGAAAAAAAGACTGTCCTGTTTAGAATTTGGATCCAATATACCCAGTTCCCACGGCTTACCGGATTTCAAATTGATACCACAGGCCATGCCCTCACCACCTAACTCCACTAACATGTTTTTAATTCCCTTCTCTTTCAAAAAATCAGTCATCACATCGGCACCATATCCCTGGCCGATGCCTCCAAAATCTAATTGCGTTTTTGGGTTTGACTTCCAGGCACTATCAGAGTTGAAATCGACCTTTTCAAATCCAACAAATGATTTGATAGAATCAATTTGATTTTTGGTTGGCAGCGGTTTGTCTTTTTTAGCGCCAAATCCCCAAGCATACACCAGTGGCATTACAGTTGGGTCAAAAGCGCCTTGCGAGGAGTGAGCTACTTCGAAAGCTGTTTTGACCGCAGGAAAAAAATAGGGCGATGAATAAACAAACGATGCCTTACTCTTATTGAAAAGAGAAACCTCCGATTGTGGGTCGTAGTTGTTGATTGATTTATTCACCAGCACCAAAAGAGAATCAATGGCTGGTTTAAAATCCCTGCGTTGCTCATCGAAATAGGTAATGTGATAGGTAGTGCCCATCGTACGGCCTTCGATCTTCATTGGCTCGAAGTTGAGCGAGCTCACTTTGCCTTTATTTCCCTCGCGCCATCGCCACACAGATACCAACGCCACTATCAAAAGCAACGAATAGAGCGCATTTTTCCACCGATTATCCATATCTAACCAAAATCAAAAATCAAAATTAGCAGAAGAATGTGCAGTTCGCTTGAATCTTGACTATTAAATCTTGAATTTTGAACATGCGTGAAGATTATCTAAAAGCAGATGGTGAAGGGCTGGATACAGGAGAGAAGGAAGTAGAGAAGGCATTGCGTCCACTTTCTTTTATTGATTTTACGGGGCAACAAAAGGTGGTTGACAATGTGAAGGTGTTTGTGCAGGCGGCAAAGCAAAGAAGCGAATCGCTCGATCATGTACTTTTACACGGTCCACCTGGTCTGGGCAAGACTACACTCTCCTTTATTATTGCAAATGAGCTAGGCTCGAATATTAAAATAACTTCGGGTCCTGTGCTAGACAAACCGGGAGACTTGGCGGGGCTACTTACCAACCTGGAAACAAACGATGTCTTGTTCATTGATGAGATTCATCGACTCAACCCCATTGTAGAAGAATACCTTTACTCTGCTATGGAAGACTTCCGCATCGACATTATGTTGGATAGTGGTCCTAATGCGCGATCGGTGCAAATTAGTTTAAATCCCTTCACACTCATTGGAGCCACCACTCGAGCTGGGCTTTTGACTTCACCTTTACGCGCACGATTTGGGATCAATGCCCGATTGGAATACTATGATTCAACGTTGTTAACAAAAATAGTAAAGCGTTCAGCAGCAATTCTGGCCACCCCCATTGTTGATGATGCGGCCTTTGAAATTGCAAGAAGAAGCAGAGGCACGCCTCGAATTGCGAATAACTTGTTAAGGCGCACCCGTGACTTTGCTCAAATAAAAGGAGATGGCACGATTACTAAACCTATCGCGCAACTTGCATTAAAAGCCTTAGACGTAGATGAAAATGGGTTAGATGATATGGACAACCGTATCCTCACCACCATTATCGACAAGTTTAAAGGTGGCCCCGTTGGTCTTACCACCATCGCAACTGCTGTAGGAGAAGAAGCCGAAACCATTGAGGAGATGTACGAGCCTTTCTTAATTCAAGAAGGATACATTAAGCGCACTTCGCGCGGAAGAGAAGCCACCGAACTTGCCTACAAGCACTTGAAGATTGTTGCTCCTCTTTCCAAGCGGCCCGGCTTGTTTGATTGATGAAAAAGCGAATTCTCTACAACCCAAAACTTACTGCGCTAGCCAGAGATCTTAGAAATAACAGCACCTTATCTGAAGTTATTCTATGGCAAGAGTTAAAAACAGGTAAGATGATTGGCTATGATTTTCATCGGCAAAAACCCATTGACGAATTCATTGTAGATTTTTTTTGCTATGACTTAATGCTTGCCATCGAAATAGACGGAAGTAGCCACGATACCAAAATAGAATACGATAAATTCCGACAAAAAAAACTAGAATCGTTAGGCATAAAATTTTTGCGATTTGATGATTTGGATGTAAAGCAAAAAATAGGTTGGGTACTTGAAGAGATTCAGGTGTGGATAGAATCAAATACCAGAAAAGACACCCCCCCTATTCCCCCTTCTAGGGGGGAGTCAGCCTACGGAGAAGATTTGGTGAAACTTGATTCGTTGGAACTTCTTGAACACACAGAATCGAATTTGCCTAGCTACGAGCGTCCCCCCTTCAAGGGGGGCAAGGGGGGTGTCGAACGAAACACAACGTTTATCAAATCCATTGCCTCTCAATTGGGATTCAGTTTTTGCGGGATCGCGAAAGCGGAATTTCTGGAAGAAGAAGCACCACGATTGGAAGAGTGGCTGAAGCGTGGCTACCAAGGTAAGATGAGTTACCTCGAAAACCATTTTGACAAGCGTCTAGATCCGCGATTGCTTGTGCCAGGCGCCAAATCAGTAATTAGTCTTATCTACAATTACTTCCCTGAAAAAGATCTTGCAGAGCAAAACCCAAATTCATTTAAAATTGCCAAGTATGCCTATGGAGAAGACTACCACTTCGTCATCAAAGAAAAGTTAAAAACATTTCTTGCTCTGATACAAGAAGAAGTTGGCGAAGTGCAGGGTCGCGCGTTCGTAGATTCTGCCCCTGTGCATGAAAGGGCGTGGGCAAAAAAATCAGGACTTGGCTGGATTGGCAAGAACTCTTTGCTATTGAATCGAGAGATGGGCAGTTTTTTTTTCTTGGCCGAACTCATTATCGATTTGGAGTTAGAATATGATGGCCCGGCCAAAGACTATTGCGGCACATGCACCGCTTGTATGGATGCATGCCCTACTGATGCGATTCCAGCGCCTTATGTAGTGGATGGCAGCAAATGCATTTCTTATTTCACTATCGAGTTGAAGGACGAAATTCCCACTGAAGTGAAAGGCAAATTTGCCCGAAAGGGCTCCTTCGGAGAGAATTGGATCTTTGGTTGCGACATCTGCCAGGATGTGTGCCCCTGGAATCGTTTTTCGAAGCCGCATCAAGAGAAAAAATTTCTGCCGCACCCAGAGTTGGAAAAAATGACAAAATCCGATTGGCGAGAAATTACGGAAGATGTCTTTAAAAAGTTATTCGGAAAATCTGCTGTGCAGCGAACAAAGTTAGAAGGGTTGAAAAGGAACATCAAATTTGTTGAGTAACGCTTTTACCTTCGAAGATGTTCGCCTCAAGCCTTTAAAACAAAAAACCCCAACTTCTCAGTCAGGGTTTGAATTTTAACTTTAATAAACTTACGCTACTACAAAACACCGATTTAGAATTGCGCGGTGTTCATTCCCATAGTTGGCATAACACCAATTTCTGAGCTCCTGAATTTCCTCTGCAATCAATACTTTGATTGCCTTTCTCAACTCTTTTTCGAAGAGTCGTGCGTCAAAACTCACTCTGGTGAGAATGTTTTTGACATAATTGAGCATTTTCATCATTCTACTTAAAATCGAAGTTCAATTTTAGGATTACAACGTTGAAACATGTCGCGAGTTGTCAGTATCAAAACCTGATTTAGAGATTCTATAAAGTCAACTATCGGCACATGAAAGTACGAAACCAGTTTAATAGTAGAAAGAACATTTTAATTTTGTATTGCAACTAGTTGCGATGCTAATTGCAACATTGAAATTTATGATAAGAAGTGGCTTTTTATTTTTTTGCTCCTTAATGTTCGTTATAGCGAAAGGGCAAAACGTGCAGATTGATCTAGGGCCAAACGAAATTGGCGAAAATCAAGGTTGGACCATAACAATTACGGTAAACAACGATCGGCTAAAGAGTTATGATAATTTTCCAGATATCGATGGCTTTCAAAAGCGAGGAACGTCCTCCTCTTCGCAAACAAGCATCATTAATGGCCAGATGAGCTCTTCGCAAAGCATAATAATGACGTATGCCCCTCTTAAACAGGGTATTGTTACTGTTCCCTCCTTTAAGATGAAGGTAAACGACCAACTGTATTCGGTTGCCGGAAAAAAAATAAAAGTGGGGCCTCCTATTCAAGTACAGCAAAGCGATCCTTTTCGGAGCTTGTTCGATCGCGACCCGCGCGAAGATTTTTTTGGAAACCGCTCTACCACCGAATTTGTAGATGTAAAAGAAGATGCGTTATTGGCACTTACCACCAACAAAGACGAGGTGTATGTGGGTGAAGGCTTCACCGCCACGCTCTCTTTTTTGGTCTCTGACAACAACCGAGCGCCCATGCAATTTCACGAACTGGGAAAGCAGCTTGCCGAAATACTTAAAAAACTAAAGCCCGCAAATTGCTGGGAAGAAAATTTTAATATTGAAAGCATTGAGGGCGAACCTATACAAATAAATGGCAAAGGATATACGCAATACAAAATCTACCAAGCTACTTTTTATGCACTCAATAATCAGCCTGTACGGTTCCCCAGTGTTGGGTTAGAGATGATCAAATTTAAAGTGGCCAAAAATCCCTCTTTCTTTGGGCAAAACAGACAAGAAGACTTTAAAACATTTTACTCGAAAGCCAAAATAGTAAAAGTAAAAGAATTGCCTCCGCATCCGATGCGCGATGCCGTTGCCGTTGGGGAATACAAATTAGAAGAACGGCTTGGAAAAAATAATTTAGAAACAGGGCAAAGCGTTGACTACAACTTTACCATTTATGGCGAAGGCAATATTTCTGGCATTGAAAAACCTGTCATCGGCAACAACACAAGTTTTGATTTTTACGAACCCAATGTAAAGCAAAACGTAACCCGCGATGCCGGAAAAGTTTCTGGTACCAAATCATTTAGCTATTTTATTATTCCAAAAGAGCCAGGCACTTTTGCCCTGAAAGATTATTTCAAATGGGTATACTTCAATCCTAAAACAAAAAAATACGATACGTTGCAATCGCAGCAAGTGGTAAACGTGATTGGAGAAAGTCAAAAAAACCAAGCGATCGAGAGCAACGACCTTGGTTCGTTTTATGACCGGGCAGATGCAACTGACAATCAATTAAAATCGATGGCTACCACCAATTGGACTAAAATTACCATCAACATCCTTATCGGATTGCTATTAGTCGCCTCGGCCTATTTAGTATTCAAAAAGTAATTGCTACTTTTCAATCTTCATGGGCAATTCATACGGTACTTTATTCAAGATTAGCACATTTGGCGAAAGCCATGGTTTAGCGATTGGCGTGGTGATTGACGGCTGCCCAGCAGGACTGCAAATCGATGAGGCGTTCATACAATCCGAATTGAACCGAAGAAAACCGGGTCAGTCAAAAATTACTACACAACGTAAGGAAGACGACACATTCAAAATACTATCGGGAGTTTTTGAGGGGAAATCAACAGGTACACCTATTGCCATTGTCATCGAAAATCAAGATCAACGAAGCAAAGATTACGGGCATATTGAAAACACCTTTCGCCCTTCGCATGCTGACTTTACCTACCAAGAAAAATATGGTATCCGAGATCATCGTGGTGGTGGCAGAAGTTCCGCGCGCGAAACCGCTGCACGTGTTGCCGCTGGCGCCATCGCTAAATTGCTACTGAGAAAATATTCCGTTGAGATAAATGCGTTTGTATCGCAAGTAGGTGAATTGAAATCCCCTCATTATACTTCATTGGATCTTACCAAAACCGAAGACAATATTGTTCGTTGCCCTGATTCAGCAACAGCAGAAAAAATGATCGACTTGATTGACCAGGTTCGCCTCGATCGCGATACGATTGGCGGTATAGTTACCTGCGTGATAAAAAATACACCTGTTGGTTTGGGCGAACCCGTGTTCGATAAACTACATGCCGAGTTGGGCAAAGCGATGCTGAGCATCAATGCAGTAAAAGGATTTGAATATGGAAGTGGTTTTGAAGGAATCAAGTTACGTGGTTCGCAACACAACGATGAGTTTTATGCAGATGGTGATCGCATCCGCACGCGTACCAACCACTCGGGCGGAGTGCAAGGCGGTATTAGCAATGGTGAAGACATTTATTTTAATGTGGCCTTTAAACCAGTGGCCACCATCATGCAAGATCAACACAGTGTAGATAAAGAAGGTAATGAAGTAACTGTATCTGGTAAAGGCCGTCACGATCCGTGTGTTGTGCCTCGTGCCGTCCCCATAGTAGAAGCAATGGCAGCTTTGGTGATAGTTGATTTTTTATTAAGGAGTAAGACCTCTAAGCTAGTATAGCCACAAAGGCACTAAGGCACAAAGAAGATTTTGAACTTTGTGCCTTCGCGTTTTAGTGGCAACTAAATACTCACAATGGATTTCCCTAAACTTTCAGAGCGAGAAGAAATAATAGGCAAAGCGGTAGTGAATGCTGCCTACAAAGTACATTCACAATTAGGGCCAGGGCTATTAGAACGAGTGTATGAGATTTGTCTGGCTCACGAACTTAAGAAGAGTGGTTTGTTGGTGGCGAGGCAAATTGATATTCCAATTCAATATGATGGAATTACTTTTGATGAAGGTCTTCGATTGGATATTCTCGTTGAAAATCTTGTGATTGTTGAAGTTAAAGCGGTCGACCTAGTCAATCCGGTTTGGCAAGCTCAGGTGCTAAGCCATCTTAAGTTAACTAACCGCAGGCTAGGATATCTGATAAACTTTAATGTTCCGAAGATAAAAGAAGGAATAAAAAGAATTATTTTGTAGGCTCATTTTTAGTAATCAATCACAATAGGCGCCACAAAGTCACTAATGCACAAAGAGATTTAGCTAAATAGGTTTGTGCCAAATGGATTTGTAGAATAATAAGCTGTTAATAGTTAAAAAATCTTAGCGCCTTTGTGTCTTAGTGGCAAAAATTTAAAATATGGAACCAACCTCTTCACTTAAAAAAAGCCGACTTACCCTCTACATCATCATTGCCTTAGTTGTGGGGATCGGTCTAGGCTTCTTACTTAACAAAAGCTATGTAGCCGATGAAAATAAGAAATTAGAATCTTTTGAGGTCAGTATTCAACAAGTGCAGCATCAATTGTCGCAGACAAAAGATAGCGTTGCGTTGGTTCAATTAGAGCAACAAAAGAAATCCATTCTCAAAGAACGTAGCGTCACCATTTCGGCTCGCGATAAAAAAGTAGAACCATTTTCTATTTTGGCTGATATTTTTCTTCGCTTGATTAAAATGATTGTTGCGCCACTTGTCTTTACAACACTTGTGGTAGGTGTGGCCAAGTTGGGTGATATCAATTCGGTGGGGCGTATTGGTGGTAAAACGCTATTGTGGTTTATAGGCGCATCGCTCACCAGTCTTTTGTTGGGAATGATTCTGGTGAACATTTTTCAACCCGGTATTGCAATGAAACTTCCTCTGCCGGATGCAGGCACTGATATTGGACTGGCGCACAACAGTCTTTCGTTAAAAGATTTTTTGTACCACGTTTTTCCTGCCAGTGTCATTGATGCGATGGCCAAGAATGAAATTTTACAAATCGTGGTATTCTCTCTTTTCTTTGGTGTGGCCACCGCAGCTATTGGCGAGCAAGGCAAGATTGTTATCAAAGCAATGGATGCTGTCGCCCACGTCATATTAAAAGTAACCGGTTATGTGATGAATTTTGCACCTGTAGCAGTGTTCGGTGCCATGACGGCCATCATTGCCAAGCAGGGCTTGGGCATTTTAAAAACGTATTCGATCTTCATTACTGAGTTTTATTCAGGATTGCTGATTTTGTGGATTGTGTTGGCGCTTGCCGGGTCGGTCATCATTGGTAAGCGTGTAATCGAACTGTTGCGAAAAATGAAAGAACCGATTCTGTTGGCGTTTAGTACTAGCAGCAGCGAGGCCGCGTTTCCCAAAACAATGGAGCTGCTTCAAAAATTTGGTTGCAAAGACAAGATAGTGAGCTTCGTGTTGCCGCTGGGTTACTCCTTCAACTTAGATGGTAGCATGATGTACATGACGTTTGCATCGCTGTTCATCGCCCAGTCATATGGCATCGATCTGCCCATGGCCACACAAATCAGCATGTTACTCGTTCTGATGCTTACCAGCAAGGGCATCGCGGGGGTACCTCGCGCTTCGTTGGTGGTTATCGCTGGCACGTTGGCTACGTTCAATATCCCCGAAGCCGGACTGGCCTTGCTTTTGGGCATCGATCCATTGCTGGATATGGGCAGAAGTGCGACTAACGTGGTGGGCAATAGCATTGCCACGGCTGTTGTAAGCAAATGGGAAAACTCGCTTGGAGAGGCCGAAAAATCATCGTAGCTTATTGATCATCAAAATATTTTACAAATTAGGAATTGAATTCCTAATTTGCATGAATGATTTTTAGGGATTCTTCACCCATTACTGACCCACGGCAAAGTGGAAAAACTACACTCTCAAAATCATTTTTTCCTTATAAGCAGTACATCTCGCTTGAAAACCCAACAGATAGGAATCTGGCTTTGGACAGACCCAATAAGATTTCTTAATGCGTTCCCGAAAGGGGCAAGACCCTTGGTCAAGTATTTTGATGTTTTCGTTTTCAAACTCCGTTAACTTACTCAACTCGCGTGCAATCCGTAGCTCCACTTAATTAACGATTTTAACAATTGGTGGTCTGTTCTCTCGTCATCAACAATAAGTGCAGAGATATTCAACGGGCAATTTTTTCTGCCAATCTAATAAAAAAAGGGTTGCCCAATTTAGTGGACAACCCTCGCAAAATATTGACTGGTGCTAGATAAGACTTACTTCCTGATAATTTTAAATGATTTCTTCGTGTTATTGCCTAGTACGAAAAAATAAATTCCTACCGACAATTTACTTAAATCTATCATTGTATTTTCTGAAATTAGTTTTCCTGAAAGAGCAGTCTTGCCCGTTTCATCAAAAAGAAAATAATCTGATCCTATCAATTCTGAATTTACGTGTACTTGAACTTCATCAGTAAAAGGATTAGGAAAAAGAGTAACATCTGAACTTGTTTCTATTGGCGACACCGAAGTGGTGATGTATTCGATACACGCTGACGTATCGCTACACTTGTTGGCGCTCGTTACCACTACGGCATAAGAACCAGTTGAAGTTGGGGCGAAACTCATACTACTAGCATTTGGAATGGCAGTATTATTAGCGCAATCAATCCATTGATACGATGCATTCAAAAT
>JAAFHY010000024.1 GCA_013298505.1 Cytophagales bacterium | reverse complement strand
CAGCAACCCCTGCCGTGGTTGGACTCGCCATGCTGGTTCCGTCTTCGTTTTTGTAAGTGTTGCTGGGCGTGGTCGAGTAGATTTGAACACCCGGTGCAAATAGCGAAACTGACTTTTTTCCATAATTTGAAAAATTGCCCACAAAATCTTCGTTGCTTCCCCATGCAGAAGCACCAACTTCAATCCAATTTTTGGCCTCTTTTCCATTCAAGTATTTTTTGGTAGGGAAGTTTTTTTCTTTGTCGATATCATCGCCATCATTTCCAGCAGCATGAATCAATAACACACCTTTTTGTTCGGCATATTTTACGGCCTTGTCGACCACTTCTTTTTCAGGAGAAAATGATTTACCAAAACTCATGTTGATGATTTTTGCTCCGTTATCGACAGCGTAAATAATCGCGTTTGCTACATCTTTGTCGCGCTCATCGCCATTGGGTACTGCACGTACAACCATAATTTTTACGTTATCGGCAATTCCGTTTATGCCCAAATTGTTTTTTCGATCGGCCGCAATAATGCCTGCCACGTGTGTGCCATGGGTTGGGTCTGGCCCCTTTACATCATTGTTTCCGTAGCCACGCTCAAAAAGATTGGCGTAGTTATCTCCTACAATTTTTCTCGAATCAAAATCTGCGTTGTAACCATAGTTTACAATTACACCAAAGTAATCTACGCCTTCTTTAATTTGTTTTAAGTATTCGTCTACATCGGTGTTGTCTCCTTGCGATTTATAAATCCCTGAAACTACGCTTTTACGAAACAGCATAGATGGTTCTATAGAAACAATGCCTCTCACTGCTTCCGCATTTAGGTTGTCGGTTTTAAAATATTTTTTCAACGAATCGACACTCGCTTTGCTATAGTTATAAAGCGTTGAATACAATTTGTATTGTTGCTCATTTTTAACTTTTAGTGCTATGTACTTAGTTTTTATTTTTTGGTAAGAGGCATACTCGGCCTTCTGTTTTTTTCTGGCTTTTACCGAATCGTCCCGATCGAATTTTTTGTTCAGCCGTATGTACTCGCGCGTAAGTTCATACGTATCGGCATCTACGTTCCCTGTTTTGCCGCCAATAAAATTCCATCCGTTTACATCGTCTATGTACCCGTTTTTATCATCGTCAATCCCATTGCCAGGTATTTCTTTTGAATTTACCCAAATTATACTTTTTAAATCTTCGTGGTCAATGTCAATACCTGAATCGATCACGGCTACCAATACAGTTTTAGAAGGTTGATCTTTTAACAAAGTCAAATAGGTTCGTTCTGCGCTTATCCCTTGTAGGCTATCTAGCTCGGGGTCTTTCAAAAACCAGTCGGTAGGAATATCTTTTTTAGCTTGTTGCGCTGGTGCAGTAATCGCATGTGCTAGTATATAGAATGCAAGTGTAAGTAGTTTTTTCATCGTTAGTGTTAATAAAAATCAGCACTAAGATAGTTTAAATGCTTTTAGAACTTATTTTTTGTTGGCAAGCCGCCATTCAAATTTTAAACTTAAAAACTCAAATTTGATTTTATTAAAAATACTAGTGGATATTACTTCAGTATTGCAATACCCTATTTGGTAATGACTCATTCCGTAAATTCATGCACTTTTGATCTGTCAATAGTTGGCGATTACTATCAAAGTGAAGTCAACTATTTTAAACCACTGGGTTATGGTAGAAATTTATCTAATGTCTTTTGTGCTATTCTTTGGGGTTTTTCTAAGCCTCGCTTACCGATTTCATACTAATGAAGGCGAGCAAATAATGCCTGCATAACGTTACTTTAGCCGTTTCGGGCTTGTTTGGAGGTTTTTGGTTCAACGTTTGCATTATCGGGTTACCTTTCAAGCAGTTACCGATAAATTTGGTAACTTTGAACTTGAACCAAGAAGTCCTCCGATGAAAAAATTACCTATCCTTTTTGTCGTCTTTAATCTTCTTCAAATCACCGTATTTTCGCAAGGCGCTCCTCGAATCGTAATCAATTCAATGGGGCATTCTGCTCGCATTCAAAACCTCAGCTTTACACCGGATGGTCAACGCATGATTTCAGTTTCTGAAGATAAAACTGTGCGTGTGTGGAACACGCAAACTGGGGAGATGCTTCGCAAATTTGAATCAGAAATTGGTGATGGATCTAACGGAATGTTGTATGCCTCAGCCCTTTCTCCTGATGGAAGCCTTTTGGCCATTGCTGGGTATACTTTTGCTAAAGACAACCAAGGCTACATAGCCATTATCGATTTGAAAAAAGGCGAGCAGGTGGCAACAGCTCTAGGTCATACCAATGTTATTAATGGCCTTGCCTTTACAGGGAACGGAAAATATTTAGTAAGCGGTAGCGATGATAATAGCATTAAAGTGTGGACGATAGACCCAGCAGCAACCCATTATAAAGTAGCTTTATCCATTTCTACAGGGTCTCCCGTTAAGTTTCTTTCATTAAACCAAGTTACGATGGATCTTGCAGTGGCTTGCGAAGAAAAAAGTGAAATATTAGTCTACAGTTTAGGAATGCTCGAAAAGGGGGTTGCTAAATTTAACCCACGGTTTTTAAGTAGACATAAAGATGTTATTAACAAGCTTGCTTATTCAGCCGATGGAATGTATTTGGCATCGAGCAGTCAATCCAATGAGTTTAAGTTGTGGAAGGCGGATGGAAGTATTGTAAAAGAATGGTCAAGCGAAGCCTCGATCAATGCCATCGCATTTTCACACGATTCAAAAATATTGATTGGGCTAGATTTAGCAGGCCACGGAGTAAGCTATGCGGTGCCAGGGGGGACAAAATTTACCGACTTTAACGGGCACGACAAGGCTGTTTTTTCTGCCGCATTTTCTCCTGTTGAGGATGGTAGTTATATAGTAGCATCTGCTGGTGGGACTAACAACGAAATTTATTTTTGGAATGCCATTAGCGGAAAAACACTAAGAAAGTTAAAAGGTAAAGGAGGTGCCGTTCGCGATTTAGCTTTTGGGAATGGACTAGAATTATTTGTTCAGCAAAATACAAACACAAAAGAGGGAGAGTTCGAGAAGAGTTTCGATTTCAACTTAATGAAACTAGATGCTACCTCGCCAAAATTTAGCTCTCCCGTTCAAAATTTTACCAAAGGGATTTCGCAATCCTCTGAAACTACGCTCGATCTGCCGAAAGGAAAGAAAATTGAAAACGATCCGTTTGAAGACGGCCGAATTTTAGAATACATCGGTTTGCCAGATGGAACCATTGCTATAGCAAGCGATTTGTCTTTAAAGCTTTATGATAAGAGCGGATTCTTTCAAAAAGAATTTGTGGGTCACACGGGTGGCGTTCGCGCACTTGCAACGAGTGCTGATGGAAGATATTTAGCATCGGGTGGCGAAGATCAAACCATCATATTATGGAAGCTTTCAGAATCGGGAGCTGCGCCCACGCTCCGCCAAGCTTTTCCCGATGAGGATTACGCAAACTTCTTTTCTTCTCTGCCGATGGATTCGATTACCAACGAGCCATCAAAAAAAGCATGGAGAACAGTTATCGACCATTTAAAGGCCACTGGCGATAAAACTATTTATAAGGCGATCGAAGAAGTGTATAAAAACTTGGGCGAAACAGTACTGCCTTTTGCCACACTATTTTTGGCCGAAGATAACGAATGGGTTTGCTGGGCGCATAAAGGTTACTTCCATTGCACATCACAGGGTGGACAATATTTTGGATGGCATATAAACAGAGGTATTGATAAACTAGCAGATTTTTATACAGCGGAGCAATATTTTGAGATACTTTATAAGCCCGAGCAAATGAAAAAAAGTATTTCGCAGGGTAGAAGGGTGGAAGATATTTTGCGAGAAGAAGGTGAGCGGATATTTGACCTTTCTAAACTACACCGCCCTTCGGCTGGGTTTTTTACCTCTGATGCACTACATGATAAAGGCTTGATAGACTATCAAAATGGTAAACTAATTACTACCCAACAATCGCTTCCAATCGAAGTGGAAATATTTGATGGGGGTAGTGGCGTGAAGGAAGTAAACATTTTTCAAAACGATAAATTGATCTTAACAGATGGTGATTTAAAAACCAAAGGCGAAGGCGACAAACTAGTTAAAACATACAACATCGACTTGCTTAACGAAACAAACGAGTTTAAAGTAGTGGTAGTCAATTATCAAAAGATAGAATCGCGACCAGAAATTTTGAAAATTGATTATGTTGGAAAGGTGATAGCCACCTCAACGTTGCATATGCTAGTGGTAGGTATCAATAAATATCAAAATGCAGCTTACAATCTTAACTATGCACAGCCCGATGCAAAATCATTTACCGAAAAATTGATTACCAAAGGCCAAGGCATTTATAAATCCATTAACAAAGTAGAATTGTATGACGAGAATGCAACAAAGCCTAAAATTGTAGAAGCATTCAAGGCCATTGCTGCTAAAGCACAACCGCAAGATGTATTTGTATTCTTTTATGCTGGGCACGGAAGTTTAGATGAAGAAACCAAAGACAAGGAAAACGCGCCTTCCTTCTACTTTGTACTAACCGATGTAACTAAATTGTATGGCGATGTAAAGCAATTAACAGCCAAAGGATTATCTGATCTTGAGTTGAAAGATCATTTGACAAAAATACGATCGACCAAGCAAATTGTATTGATGGATGCGTGCCATTCGGGTGCCGCTTTAAAAGGATTGAAAACACGTGCCGTAGGCGGAGAAGAAAAGGCCATGGTTCAGTTGGCAAGAAGCTCAGGTGTAGTGATGATTGCATCTTCGGGATCTAAGCAATTTGCAACTGAATTTGATATATTGAAACACGGTGTGTTTACCTATGCGTTATTAGAGGGCCTTGAAGGCCAAGCAGGCAACGGAGATGAAAAAATTACCGTGAACGAACTGAAAAACTATATGGACGAGCGAGTGCCTGAGTTGACCAAGCAGTATGGTGGCGAGTCGCAATATCCAAACGGATGGGTAACAGGTAGTGATTTCCCTATTTTGGTAATTAAGAAAGATTAGACTAGAGTCATTATACAAAACAATAGGCCTTGGCTTTGACTAGTCAAGGCTTTTTTTTTAGCAGTATCAAATTGAGCGATCCCTAAAATCTAATAATCACGCTAGCACCACTTCCGGAAACATATAATGTAGACTTTAATCTCGCCTGCGAAGTAAGTTTGGCATTGTATAATTCAATAGCGTTAGCGGCATGATTTTTAAACGAAAGATTAAATGGAATAGACGCGAGCAAAAGCGCTGCGCCTCCGCCTGCTAAAAACCAATTGGCTTCTCCAGTTGCTACTAAAGTTATAAGCGGTACAGCCACAAGAGTTGCCCCCGAAAAACCCAACACACTGCTTGTAGTTGCGTTGGTTCTTGCCATTTCAAATTCACCATAGGCTTCTGGATTTGACCTAAGTACCATGGCTACTTGCTTGGTGCTAATTGTGAGAGAGTCCATTTCATAAACTACTCCGCCAAAGGTCTTGTAAATGGCTAGTTTTTTTTGGGCGAAAGAATCAAATGAATAAATTGAAAAGAAAATAAAAAAAAGAAGTGCTCTCATTAAGTTAAGATTAAGTTGAGGGTATGCGTTAATTTATGTTTATACATTCGATTCATCTGGCAACATCTCAATATCCCGAATTAAAACTCTTTTTGAAATAGCTTTGCCCGTTTTAGTTGCGGCCAATCCGCCAAGTGCTGTTTCTTTATAACGTGTTTCCATACTTGCCCCAATTTCGCCCATGGCTTCAATCACTTCATCTACGGGTATCACACTGCTTACGTTGGCCAGTGCAATTTGAGCAGAGCTATTTGCAATAGCCGCAGCGCTTGCATTGCGCACCACGCAAGGCACTTCAACAAGCCCCGCCACAGGGTCGCATACTAACCCAAGCATACATTGCACGGTAATGGCTACGGCATTAAAAATTTGATTGGTATCGCCACCTAAGCAATATACAATTGCCCCTGCGCCCATTGCAGCGGCTGTGCCGGTTTCTGCCTGGCAGCCACCAACTGCCCCGGCAATAGATGCTTTTTGTTCCATAATTAGCGCAATGCCCGCTGCTAACAACATCGCTTCCAGTATTTTCTTTTCTTCTACTCGGTGTATCTCTTGTAGCGTTACGAGTACGCCCGGCATAATTCCCGATGCCCCCGCAGTAGGTGCGGCCACCACTCTGCCCATGCACGAATTTACTTCTTTGGCTGCAAGTGCTCGCGAAATCAGATTTTGAAATTCCTTAGAGAGAACAGGTGTTGGGTAACGGAATACTTTTTTCGCACCATTATTTATCATGCCCGATCGCGAGGTCATCTCTTCTGTTAGCCCTGTTTCCACTGCTTCTTTCATCACCTTCCACGCGATGGCCAAGCCTTCCCAAATTTGATTTTCGGTGCGACCTTTTTGTTCAAATTCATATTCTATGACGGCATTTACTAGCGACACCTTGTTTTGCGAACAATAGGTGCTCCATCCCTCGAACGAGTCAAATAAATAAGCCATAATCGGTAGATTTATATCCAACGAAGTTACGGTAGTTAAAATTGGTTTTTAAACCTTTAATCAAAATTATTGAGTTTGATGACTGTATTTTATAATCTTTGCCTTAGCTCTTATTTTAAGTGCTTCTAAAATTGACACACTATGTATCGTTCGCTCTTACTCTTTTCTTTTTTTGCTTGTTCCACATCGTTTGCTCAAAATAACGATCAAACCACCATTAGAGAGATTTTTAATCAGGCATTATCGAGAGGAGAATCGCATAATATGCTAAGGGAACTTTGTGTAGACATTGGGCCTCGCTTATCAGGCTCACCGGGCGCAGCAGCAGCCGTAGAGTGGAGCAGACACAAGATGAATGAGTATGGCTTTGATTCAGTATGGTTGCAACCTGTAATGGTGCCGCATTGGGTACGTGGTCAGCAAGAAATAGGCAGAATAGTGAACTCAAAAAAAATTGGGAATAAAGAAGTCTCCATTACTTCGTTGGGCGGCTCGATCGGAACGGGGCCGGCAGGAATTTCAGCTTCAATAATTGAAGTAAAGAATTTTGATGAGTTGAAGCAGTTGGGAGCTAAGGTGCAAGGCAAGATCGTTTTTTTTAATAGACCGATGGATCCTACTAAAATTAATACGTTTGCAGCCTATGGTGGTGCCGTTGATCAACGGGGCAATGGGGCTGTTGAGGCCGCAAAATTAGGAGCAGTAGCTGTGCTAGTAAGATCCATGGGGACAGGCATCGAACCCTATCCGCATACAGGTGGAATGCGATATGTAACTGGGGTGAAACTCATTCCGGGTGTGGCCATCAGTACTAAAGATGCCGAACTGCTAAGTAAGTTGTTGAAAGATGAAAAAGATTTACAATTCTATTTGGAAACGCATTGTCAAATTTTAGAAGACGCACCGTCTTTCAATGTAGTAGGCGAAATAAGAGGAGGCGAGTACAAAGACGAAATCATTGTTGTTGGTGGTCATTTAGATTCGTGGGATTTGGCACAAGGCGCACACGATGATGGTGCTGGGTGCGTTCAATCTATTGAAGTGCTTAGGCTACTTAAATCGATGGGCTACAAACCCAAAAGAACAATTAGGGCAGTGATGTTTATGAACGAAGAGAACGGATTGCGAGGAGGAACTAAATATGCGGAGCTGGCACTTCAAAACAAAGAGAAGCACATCGCTGCAATAGAATCGGATCGAGGCGGCTACACACCAAGGGGATTTACCATGTCTGGAAGTGAAAATAGTAAATCCATTATCAAGAGTTGGAAGCCGCTATTTGAACCTTACGATTTGTGGGATTTTAATCAAGAAGGAGGCGGTGCCGATATTGGCCCGCTCATTTCGCAAGGCGTTTTTCAAATTGGGTATTTGCCCGATTCGCAGCGATACTTTAGCATTCACCACACGCCCGAAGACACTTTTGATAAAGTAGATAAGCGGGAGTTGGAATTGGGTTCGGCTTCAATGGCAGCATTGGTCTATTTAATTGACAGGTATGGATTAAAGTAAGCTCAAAAATCAATTTCTCCTGTTAGTTCAGCATTTTCTAGAATGTAAATCATTCTGTCTGGGTTTTTGTCGTTGAGGATTAGTTTGCCTTTTACTTCGATGGGTTTGTCGGTATAATTGATTGCTTTGGTTAGGTACACTTCAACAATTGTTTCGGGGCCACCAACTCCGCAGAAAAAACAAGCATTGAGCGGAAGTGAGGTGAGCATGAAGTGCGAACCTTTCAACCCGTTTTCAAAAGGAACCATGTAGCCCGGAAGAGACACAACCTTATTTGAGAGAGCTAATGTTTCTTTTGAAAAGATTGGTTTGTCGTTATCCTTTTCTTTTTGAAACTGTATGGAATAAAGTTTTGGCCAAATGGTAGATGGAAAGCCCTTGTAAACACTTTTTTGTGCAATTCCAAATAGGGGAACTAGTGCAAGTAGAAAGAATAGTTTCTTCATTGTAAATCTGTCGGCAATGTTACTATAAAAGTTGAACCTTTTCCGTATTCCGAATCTACTTCAATTTTTCCACCTAGCCTTTCTGCGGCTTCTTTGGCTATATAAAGACCAAGCCCCGAGCCGTAGTGATTTTCGGTGCCACGAAAAAACATATTGAATATTTTGGGTATGAGTTCAGATTTAATTCCTTCACCATTATCACTAATACGAATTGAATAATACTGTTCATCGCTTTTAAAACCAATGTGTATAGTAGAGCCTCCTAGTTCTATTCTTCGCTGAAACTTTATTGCGTTGGATAAGAGATTGTTTAAAATAATGCGAAGCCGAATTTTATCAGAAACTAAGCTAGCGTTTTCAGTTTCAGAAAAATCGAATTTTACTTCTTGATAGTTTTCAATAAATTTCAGGCTTTCGATGATTTCTGCTGTCAATTCATTTAAATTTATTAGCTCGCGGATAGACTCAATTCGATTGTTGCGAGAGTAGTCGAGAATTTCTTTTATAAATAAGTCGAGCTTACTTACACTTTGTTCTATTTTAGCTAAATACAGTTCTTTATTGCTGTTCGAGGCGTCAATTTTACTAATGTTAATAAGCCCTTGAATAGATTTAAGCGGAGCACTCAGATCGTGCGAGACACTGTACACGAATTTATCCAATTCGCTATTGGTTTGCTTTAACTCATCATACTTTACGTTCAGTTTTTCTTCGGCTAGACGTAAATCGCTAATTACCCTTCCCGTAAAGGCTACAAAAATGTAAAGTAGAAGGTTACCCAAAAAGAGATTCATGATAGGATCAACATTAGAAAAATCTTCATATCCTGCTGATCTGCTAAAATTGGGTATGGCATACGTAATCAAGAAAATGAAAAAATTACAAAATAGAGCTTCTCCAAAACCAAATTGAATGGCGATGTATAAACCACCAAGGCCATACAAGAACCAATATTTTTCAAAGGGCACAATAAATGAGACACCAAACATCAGAATATAAATGGCAATGGGCACCAGCCGATTATATTCATATTTTGGTGCTTGAAGTTGATAGGGAGGTGGCGCAATCAACCATTTCTTTCGCTGCATTACACGCGTAAACGAATACAATATGGGGGCACATATTCCAAAATTGGAAGTAAACTCGCCCAACCAATTTTTAAGGAATTGAATCCAAAATAATTCGCTAGGCTGTTCGTGAAATAGAGTAAGTAGCGCCTGAAGCGAGAGGAGGTCAAAAATTAGAGGAATTAATAACCCAATAAAAAGGAAGAGAACAAATTGGCGCGTATTCGGCAACCAGTATTGGCCCTTCGCTAATTTGGTAAATAGAAACCACGAAAAAAAAGCATAACTTGTTTCGCAGATTGGGTAAATAAACCATTGCCACCATAAATCTATTCCCCAAAGCGGAGTAAGTATAAGGGAACTTATGTACAACGCTGGAAGCGTGCGTTTAAGCCCCCACCAATTTATAAGTATTACAGCAAACGCAGTAGGTAAATAAAGAGAGCCAATGCCAGTGTCGAACTTGAAAAGAAGCGAAATTAAACTTCCAATTTGAAAGACAAAAAATGGAACTATCCAAGTCCACCAGGGTAAGTTTTTATTTTCTTCTTTATGGCTAAATGTCAGCGGCATCTTTTTGGAAATTACAAATTTTGCTTAGCAAATGCATAAGGCCGTTAGCCAAGATCGAAAACTAATCAAATGTGTTTAAGTTATTTCGAACTAAGTAATTTTATATTTAAACAAAAAGGCCTGGCTATTAACCAGACCTTTTAATTTTATCGTTTTTAGTGACTCGTGTTAAACTTCAGCCTTTGCGTACTCTTCTATCGGCAAACAAGAACAAACCAAATTCCTGTCGCCATAGGCATTATCCACTCTGCTTACACTTGGCCAGAATTTAGCTTCTTTCACAAATGGAAGTGGGTAAGCAGCTTTTTGGCGAGAGTAAGGGCGAGTCCATTCGTCTGCTGTGATAATAGCTGCTGTGTGTGGAGCATGCTTCAACACATTGTTTTCTTTGTCAAACTTACCCTCTTCTATTTCACGGATTTCATTTCTGATTTCGATGAGTGCATCTACAAACCGATCGATTTCAGGCTTTGGTTCACTTTCGGTTGGCTCAATCATAATTGTACCTGCCACCGGGAATGACACGGTAGGTGCATGGAAACCATAATCCATCAAACGTTTGGCGATGTCTTCTACTTCTACACCTGCTTTTTTGAAATCGCGACAATCCACAATCATCTCGTGTGCAGCGCGACCGTTCGTACCAGTGTACAAAATTTTGTAGTGGCCATTCAATCGCTCTTTGATATAGTTGGTATTTAAGATTGCTAATTTAGTAGCGTTGGTCAATCCTTCGCCACCCATCATGGCAATGTATGCGTATGAGATTGCTAAAATACTGGCGCTACCCCAAGGCGCTGCCGAGATTGCCGAGATTGCTTGAGTCCCACCTGTTTTTATCACTACGTGACCAGGTAAGAACGCTTTCAATTTATCGTTTACACAAATCGGGCCCATGCCGGGGCCACCACCACCGTGCGGAATACAAAATGTTTTATGAAGATTTAAGTGGCATACATCTGCGCCAATGTTGGCAGGAGATGTCAAGCCTACTTGTGCATTCATGTTCGCACCATCCATGTACACAAGCCCGCCATTTTTATGAATGGTTTCGCAGATGTCGATGATCGCTTCTTCAAATACTCCATGTGTGGAGGGGTAAGTCACCATCAAGCAAGCCAAATTGTTTTTGTATTGCTCTGCTTTCGCTTTCAAATCAGCTACATCTACTTTTCCTTCTTCATCTGATTTGGTCACGATTACTTCCATGCCCGCCATCACGGCACTGGCAGGGTTGGTGCCGTGAGCCGATGAAGGAATCAAGGCGATATTTCGGTGATGATCGCCACGGCTTTGATGATAAGCACGAATAACCATGAGGCCAGCGTACTCGCCTTGTGCACCACTGTTGGGTTGCAACGATACGCCTGTGAAGCCCGTAACTTCTTTTAGCCAAGTTTCCAAGTTGGTAATCATCTCTGCATAGCCCTCTGTTTGGTTGCTTGGCGCGAAGGGGTGAATTTGTCCGAGTTCAGGCCATGTAACTGGGATCATTTCGGTGGTAGCATTCAACTTCATGGTGCAAGAGCCTAATGAGATCATTGAGTGCACCATCGACAAATCTTTGTTCTCTATCTTTTTGATGTAGCGAAGCATTTCGTGCTCGCTGTGGTGCGAACTGAAAACGGGGTGAGTTAAGAATGCCGATTTTCGAACCAACGATGTAGGCCAAGAAACCTCACCCCCTTGCCCCTCTCCAATAGAGAGGGGAGAGTTTCCTCCAAAAACTGAAAGAATCTTTTTCACGTCTTCAATCGAAGTGGTTTCATCAATTGAAATACCTACATGATTATCTGAGAAGTATTTGAAATTGATTTCGTGTTGAATTGCTTTTTGCTCGATGGCTTTTTTATCCGCCACAGCGATTTTCAGCGCGTCAAAATAATGTTGATTGACTTGCTTAAGTCCTAATGCTTCGATACCCGAAGCAAGTGTTTTTGTCAAACCGTGTATCCTTCCCGCAATTTTTTTCAAACCTTCTGGTCCGTGGTACACCGCATACATTCCCGCCATCACCGACAACAACACTTGTGCTGTACAAATATTGGAGGTCGCTTTTTCTCTGCGGATATGTTGCTCGCGTGTTTGCAATGCCATGCGATAGCCAGGGTTGCCCTGCGCATCTTGTGAAATGCCAATGATACGACCCGGCATCTGGCGTTTGAATTCATCTTTTGTAGCGAAGAAAGCAGCATGCGGTCCACCAAAACCCATTGGCACACCAAATCGCTGAGAAGAACCCACCACTACATCGGCACCCATTTCTCCAGGTGATTTCATTAATAATAGACTCATTAAATCGGCACCCATTACTACAAATATTTCTTTCTCGTGAGCCGATTCGATAAATGCACTATAATCTTTTATCTCGCCATTGTTGTTTGGGTTTTGAATGTACACCGCAAATAAATTGGCGTTGGTGATATCAAGCTTAGAGACATCTCCTATTACCAATTCAACTCCAATAGGGGCAGAACGCGTTTTCAGCAAATCGATTACTTGAGGGAAAGTATTGTCATCAACAAAAAATTGATGTGCATTTTTCTTGGAGGCTTTTTTGGAAGCATACAATAAATGCAACGCCTCTGCGGCAGCGGTAGCCTCGTCTAGCAAAGAAGCATTCGCAATTTCCATTCCCGTCAGGTCGATGATCATTGTTTGGTAATTGATCAACGCCTCCATACGGCCTTGAGCAATTTCTGCTTGGTATGGTGTGTAGGCTGTATACCACCCAGGGTTTTCTAAGATGTTTCTCAAGATGACAGGAGGAGTGATGCAATTATAATAACCCGTGCCGATGTACGACTTGTAGATTTTGTTCTTCGACATCGTCTTTTTGAAGCTATTCAAAAACTCAAACTCCGATTGTGGATTCGGCAAATTCAAAGGTTTTTTAAGCCGGATGTTACTCGGCACCGTTTGGTCAATCAGTTCGTCCACTGATTTGGCTTTCACCACTTTCAGCATTTCACTGATGTGGTTTTCGCTTGGCGCGTTATGGCGATTTTCAAATTTTTCGAAGTAGGCGGGATTTATATAATTCATAAATTTTTTATCGAATGAATAACCCAAAAAGAAAGTAAAAGTTCTGAAAACTGGATACTGGATTCTGGTTGATAGTATCCAGCATCCAGAACCTAGTATCTAGCATCTAGAATCGTTCAAACTGCGAAAAGAAAAAGTTTCCTTCAATCGCTGCATTCTCATCTGAATCAGAACCGTGTATCGCATTTGCATCAATTGACTTAGCAAACAATGCGCGGATAGTACCGGGTTCAGCTTTCTTGGGATCAGTGGCACCGATCAGAGTTCGGAAATCTTCCACTGCATTATCTTTTTCTAAAATCATAGGCACAATAGCTCCCGATGACATATAGTTAACTAGTTCACCATAAAAAGGACGCGCTTTATGCACTTCGTAAAACTTACCAGCCAGTTCGCTGCTCAAGCGTGTTTTCTTCATGGCAACTATACGGAAGCCAGCTTCCTCAATCATTTTGGTAATTGCGCCAATGTTGCCAGCTGTAGTGGCATCGGGCTTTAACATGGTAAACGTTCTATTTCCTGCCATTTTGTGTGTTTTTAGTAGTTTTTAGCTTAATTAATTTGGGCGCAAAAGTATCAAAAGAACCCATACCATTAAAGCCTCAATCCCAAATCATTGATTATTTTTGCCATTTGCTAATGAAAGATATCAAGGTTATTAAATCAATATTGGCTACTCCTAAAAAAGTGGTTATCACAACGCATTTCAAACCCGATGCCGATGCGCTTGGGTCTTCATTAGGCTTGGCTGGATATTTAATCAAAAAAGGGCATTCTGTGGATGTGATTTCGCCCAGCGACTACCCCGATTTCTTGAGTTGGATGCCCCTAAAGGAGATTGTAACTTCTCTTTCTAAAGAAACGAAGCTCCCCGAACAAAAGGCTGCATCAGTGATTGCCCAAGCCGATCTGATCTTTTGCTTGGATTTTTCTAGCCTGAAAAGAATTAATGAAGTGGGTGACATGGTGCAAAAGTCGGGTGCAGTAAAAATAATGATTGACCACCACTTAGAGCCTGAGCCCTTTGCTACCTACGAAAAATGGGACGTAACGTCTGCGTCTACCGCGGGATTAGTTGTTGAATTTATTTCTGAACTAGATTCTATCGATCAGATAGATGAGAACATAGCAAGTTGCCTCTATGCAGGGCTAATGACAGATACGGGAGGATTTAGGCATAATAATACAACGGAAAGAGAGTTTAGGATAGCATCGGAATTAGTTAAAAGAGGTGCTAGTCCGAGCGAGATTGCAAAAAAAATATATGATACTAATTCGCTTGAGCGGTTGCGCTTAACTGGGTTCGTGTTGAGTCAAAAACTGGTTGTCTTACCAGAATTTAATACTGCTTATATCACTCTTAGCTGGGAAGAGCTTAACCAGTATGGCGCTCAAACTGGAGATACCGAAGGCTTGGTAAACTATGGCTTGTCTATCAAAGGAATAAAAATGGCTGTGCTGATGTACGACAGAAAAGAAGAAGTCAAATTGTCGTTTCGCTCGCTCGCTGATTTTGATGTAAACAAGATAGCTAGAATTCATTTTGAAGGCGGAGGCCATAAAAATGCGTCTGGTGGGCAATCAAAATTATCATTAGAGCAAACCGTGCAGAAATTTTTAGCAATTTTGTCGTTGTATAAAAATGAATTAACTAA
Source organism: Cytophagales bacterium (assembly GCA_013298505.1). Classification (GTDB taxonomy): domain Bacteria; phylum Bacteroidota; class Bacteroidia; order Cytophagales; family Cyclobacteriaceae; genus ELB16-189. The sequence continues at coordinate 22,690 of JAAFHY010000024.1, read as the reverse complement.
CTAATTACTCTTAAACTTTTCACCTCAAAATCTAAAAATGAAAAATTCACTTCTGTTACTTGTTTTCGCAGCTATTTTGGCATCGTGTTCAAACTCAAAAAAAACCCCCTCAGGTTATGAATTTACTGTATTGCGCAAAGGCGATGGAGTGAAAGTAGATTCGGGCAAGTATTTAATCATGAACCTTACTTTTAAAGATGGAAAAGACTCTGTTTGGAACGACTCACAAAAAAATGGATTTCCTGCTGTCATTCAATTGCAAGGAACGGTGCCAGCTGGAGATGCCGTACTTGAAGTTGTAAAAATGATGACGAAAGGAGATAGCGTTGTTTTTAAAGTGCCCGCAAAAAAGCTATTTGAGAAAACATTCCGTCAACCTATTCCATTTTCGGTTGATAGCATGCAGTCTTTTACATTCAATATTGGCTTAAAGGATGTGATGGATCAAGATCAAATTAGAAAATTGCAAGAAGAGTTGGTAGCAAAGCAAAATGAGAAAATGCAGAAAGAGCAAGCATTGCAGCTTGCAAAGGATACGGTCGCAATTGATGACTTTCTAAAAGCAAAAAATGTTTCTTCATTAAAAACTAAATCAGGACTTCGTTACGTTATAACCCAAACAGGTAAAGGCGATAATGCAAAATCTGGCGAAGCGGTTAAAGTTAATTACGCAGGATATTTAATGAACGGAAGTTATTTCGATACTAGCATTGAATCGGTTGCAAAAGAAAAAGGAATTTACAGAGAAGGAGGAGGTTACGCACCGTATGAACTTACGATTGGTGGCTACCCCCCCGTAATTACAGGCTGGGACGAAATCTTGCAACTTATGAACAAGGGTTCTAAAGTAACCGTTTACATACCCTCTACTCTCGCTTACGGTAACCAAAGGAAGAGCGATGTTATCGTTGAAAATTCAGTCTTGGTTTTTGACATGGAGATGGTAGATATTTTAATAAAAAAGTAATCAAGTGTTAACTAAAACAATTATGAGAATAGCGAGTATCACAGTATGCTTCGTTGGATTGTTTCTACTTTCTAGTTGTCTAAATGACCCTCCGACTGGCCTTTCATTTGGTCAGCAGCTAGAAAAGGATAAAATAGCCATCGATTCTTACATTACTTCTAAATCAATTACAGGAACAGTAGCTGATCCCGGTGGCTATGGAGTTAAGTATAAAGTTAATTTGGCTGGCACGGGGATTTACCCGATAGTGGATGATTCGGTTAAACTTACTTACACTCTTAAGCTATTACCCTCAGAAACCCTCGTTGAAGGTCCAAAGACAGTGACTCGATTATTGGGGGCCGAAATTCCTGGATGGCAGATAGGAATTCCGCTAATTAAAGAAGGATCTAGTGCTACTTTTTTTGTTCCATCTGGATGGGGCTATGGAAGTTTCGGCCAGCAAAACGTACCGGCAAATTCAAATTTAATTTATGAAATAGATCTTCTGAAGGTTACATCACAACTTAAGAAGGATACTATTGCAATTGATGCGTATTTAGCTTCTCGGCCAACTCCTATCTTAGCATTAAAAGATCCAAGCGGCATTCGTTATGTAGTTACCAAGCTTGGCTCAGGCTCTAAACCAACAGCTCAAAGTGCGGTATCTATTAGTTATGAAGGCAGACTATTAAATTCAGAGACAGCATTTGAAAGAGTAACATCTCCAGTAAGGCTAGAGTTATCAAATATTATTAAAGGTTTAAGTATAGGTATTCAACTGCTACCGGTTGGAAGTGAAGCTACATTTTATATACCATCACCCCTTGGGTATAGTATTTATGGAAGTCAAGGCGGGACAATACCTCCCAAAGCAATTTTGATTTTTGAGGTTAAACTAGTTGGTATCTTATAGAATCGTTTTACTATGAAGGCTTTCTTTGCTTTTGGCATGGTTGTAATTCTAGCCACCTGTAGCGAAGAAAGCCTTCCTATTTATTCTGAGCAATTGGCTAAGGATATATCAATCATTGATAGTTATCTAAGCACTAATTCTATTACAGCCGAAAAGGATCCACTTGGCTTTCGATTTGCGGTACAAGAAGTAGGCTCATCATTTTTACCAGCCATCGAAGATTCGGTAACCATTGTTTACTCAACAAAAGTTTTGAATGGTATCGAGGTTAATAGTAATGTAAACCGCACCTTTTTGTTGAGTAAATTGATTAGGGCAATTCGAGTTCAACTTCCTCGTATGGGCGAAGGGGCTAAAGTAACCTTGTATGTTCCCTCGGGTTTGGCCTACGGTGCATTTCCAGCAGGGTCAATTCCAGCAAACGCCAATCTTATTATCGATATACAATTAAAAAAAGTAATACCCGAATTCCAAAAGCAGTTGCTAAAGGATGTTGTTGCAATTGATAATTATCTAGCGGCCAATTCAATCATTGCCAAAAAGGATATATCAAATTTGCGATACGTTGTTACAACCATGGCACCTTCTTCTGCCAACGCACCTCTGGGTTTAGATTCGGTTGTTATTAATTATACGGGTAGAGTCCTTTCAACGGGTTCTGTGTTTTATCAGTCAAGTGCTCCAGAAGGTTATCGGTTAAACAAAACAGGTACGCTCAAAGTGTGGCAACGCGCATTAATAAGTTTTAAACAAGGTACAAAGGCCACACTGTATGTTCCATCGGGGCTTTCGTATGGGTCGTACGAAAAGTTTGGTGTGCCACCTAATACTAATGTGATTTTTGATGTTGAATTGGCCAAGGTAATAAGCAAGTAATGACTCTTTGCTTTGCAACGAATAATCAACACAAGTTAGCAGAAGTACGCCTTTTACTTCCCAAGGAAATTTCACTTGTAAGTTTGAAAGACTTGGGTTGCAACGAAGAGCTGCCCGAGGAGCAAAATACCATTAGCGGAAACTCTTTTCAAAAAGCTGCCTACGTATTCGAGAATTATAAGGTCAGTTGCTTTGCAGATGATTCGGGATTGGAAGTAGACGCACTAGGTGGTATGCCAGGAGTTGATTCGGCTCATTATGCCGGGCCTCAACGAAGTTTTGATGACAACATGAACTTACTGCTAGCGAACCTGAAGGGAGCAAGGAAACGTAGTGCTCAATTTAAAACGGTTATTACTTTGATCACACGAACTAATAGAGCACAGTTTGAAGGTATTTTGCGAGGAGAAATTATAAACGAAAAGCTTGGTGGTTCAGGTTTTGGCTACGATCCTATTTTCTTACCGGTAGGCCATTCACTAACAATTGCTCAAATGACGATGGCGCAGAAAAATACCATTAGCCATCGAGCGATAGCGGTTAGAAAGTTAGTAGAGTTTTTAACAAATAATCTTACTGCCGAATCTGGAAAATAGTAAGGGCAGAATTAATTAAAACTGATAAGTAAAACAGGCTCCCAAGGTCAACAAGCTTTAGAAAAAGCTCTTACTTGGTCTATACTTTTTACAAATGTATCGGCCTATTCGCAGAGGCTGCCAAGCACGCTTCTTTGAATGCTTCCATGTAAGTGGGGTGGGCGTGGCTCATGCGCGAGATGTCTTCGGCTGAAGCGCGATACTCCATAGCCACCACACCTGCGGCAATCATATCGGCAGCGCGTGCACCAATAATATGTGCGCCTAAAATTTCATCGGTATTTTTATCAGCGAGAATTTTTACGAGACCATCTAAATCCATGCTAGCACGTGCGCGGCCCAACGCTTTGTAAGGGAAGTTGCCAACTTTGTACGCACGGCCTTGCTCTTTCAATTGCTCTTCGGTGTAACCCACGCTGGCCACCTCGGGCCATGTGTACACCACTCCGGGAATCAACAAATAATTGATGTGTGGTTTCTGTCCCGCCAATCGCTCGGCCACATACACACCTTCTTCTTCGGCTTTGTGCGCAAGCATCGCTCCACGAATGACATCGCCAATCGCAAAAATGTTATCGACTTTTGTTTTCAAATGGTCGTCCACTACTACTTTGCCTTTGTCCAACTCAATGCCCACCTTCTCTAGACCCAAACCTTCAGTGTAGGGTCTTCTGCCCACGCTCACCAAGCAATAGTCGCCCTTCAACTCAATGGCGGCACCGCCTGTTTTGGGTTCCGCTTTCAACACCACTTCTTTGCCTTTGTTTTCTACAGCCGTTACTTTGTGGCCGAGGTAAAAATCCATTCCAAGCTTCTTAGTTGCCTTCAACAATTCTTTGCCCATTGTACCATCCATGGTAGGTACCAAACTATCTAAATATTCTACCACCGAAACTTTCGACCCGATGCGAGCATACACCGAACCCAATTCCATTCCAATCACACCGCCCCCGACTATGATTAAATGCTTGGGAATTTCTTGAAGCTCTAGTGCCTCGGTGCTGGAGATAATTCTCTTTTTATCGAATGGTGCAAATGGAAGTGGTGTAGGCTTCGAGCCGGTAGCGATGATAACATTATCGGTTGTGAGCGAAGTCTTCTTTCCGTCCGCAGCCGTAACTTCAATTGTATTCTTATCGACAAATGAACCAACTCCGGTATGAACGTCAATTTTATTTTTCTTCATCAGGAACGCAATGCCATCCACGTTGGCTTTCACCACGCCAGCCTTGCGTGTAATCATCTGCTTGATGTTGGCTATCGGTTCGGAAATATCAATGCCGTGTTCTTTGAAGGTGTGGGCAGCATTATGAAAATGCTCGGATGAATCGAGCAGTGCTTTAGAAGGAATGCAACCGACATTCAAACAAGTGCCACCCAGTGTATTGTATTTTTCGATGATGGCAGTTTTCATTCCAAGTTGTGCGCAACGAATGGCCGCGACATAACCCCCAGGACCCGAACCGATAACAATGACGTTGTATTGCATACTAAACAAATTTCAAATTCAAGATTCCAAATTCTTATACACCAAGAATCAAACGTCCCGGGTCTTCCAACATTTCTTTTACGCGCACTAAAAAGCTAACCGACTCACGACCGTCAATAATTCGGTGGTCGTACGATAGCGCCACATACATGATAGGCCGCACAACTACTTCTCCTTTTATGGCAATCGGTCGCTCAACAATATTGTGCATACCCAAAATGGCTGACTGCGGTGCATTGATGATGGGTGTTGACAGCATCGAACCAAATACACCACCATTGGTAATCGTAAAAGTTCCTCCTGTCATTTCTTCAATGGAAAGTTTTCCATCGCGCGCTTTGCCAGCCAAACGCACGATTTCACTTTCAATCTGGTTCATGCTTAGCGATTCCGCGTTGCGAATCACCGGCACCACCAACCCGCGTGGGGTTGAAACGGCCACCGACACATCACAATAATCGTGATACACAATTTCATCTTTATCAATCGAAGCGTTAACAGCCGGGAACTCTTTGAGCGCTGCACAAACGGCTTTGGTGAAGAATGACATGAACCCAAGACCTACGCCATATTTTTCTTTGAATTGTTCTTTGTAGCGCGAACGCAAATCCATCACAGGCTTCATGTCCACTTCATTGAACGTAGTGAGCATGGCCGTTTCGTTTTTCACGGCTACCAATCGCTTAGCAATCGTTTTGCGGAGCGAAGTCATTTTTTCTCTGCGTTCATTACGACTGCCACCTGAGGTAATAACGGGCGGGGTAAGTGCAGGTGCTATTTTAGTTTCGGCTGGTTTTGATACCTGCGCTTTCACAGCATCTTCTTTGGTGATTCTTCCGCCTACTCCACTTCCGGCCACTTGATTGGTGGCAATGCCTTTCTCATCTAAAATTTTGGCAGCGGCTGGTGATGGTGTTCCAGCAGCATACGAAGTTGTGTTGGTTACAGGCGTTGCAGTAGTTGTGGTTTGCGCTGTGGGTTTCGTTTCCACTGCTCCGCCTTCGGTCACTTCAATTTTGCAAATCAGTCCGCCAATAGGCAATGTTGTTTTTTCTTTCGCTACGATCCGCAAAATGCCGTTCGCTTCCGCGGGAAGTTCAAACGTTGCCTTGTCAGACTCCACTTCAGCAATTACTTCGTCTAGTTTCACAAAGTCGCCATCTTTTTTCAACCAAGTTGAGATGGTCACTTCCGTGATGGATTCGCCCACTGCGGGCACTTTCATTTCTTTAATGGCTCCGGTAGATTTCATAGATTGAGAAGAAGATGGTGTTACAGTTGTTGGCTGGTTTGAAGTCATTGATTTCGTTTCGGTAGCAGTGTTTGTTGCTTGGCCATCGGCAATCTCGCAGATGACAGTGCCAATGGGAACGACCTCGCCTTTTTGTTTGGCAATTTTAAGTACACCGGGTTGAGGTGCGGTGAGTTCAAAGGTGGCCTTACCGGATTCCAGTTCGGCAATCACTTCGTCCATTTTCACCACATCACCATCTTTTTTCAACCAGTTGGCAATGGTTACTTCGGTAATCGACTCACCGACTGTGGGTACTTTTACTTGTTGGGGCATAATAGCGTTCATTGATTAATTAATTCCTAAACTTCCAATGCCTGCGCTACAATTTTCTCTTGCTCTGCTTTGTGCACTTTGCTATAACCCGTAGCGGGTGATGCACTCGCTTTGCGCGAAATCAATTCCAGTCCACTCATGTAGCGCAAGATGAACGACCAGTAACCCATGTTAGATGGTTCTTCTTGTGTCCACACCAACTTCGCTCCTTTATACTTCTTTAATACTGCATTCAATTGCTTTTCAGGGAACGGGTGTAGTTGCTCTACGCGTACCAATGCAACATCTTTCATTTTCTTTTTTGCTTGCCCCTCCAACAAATCATAGTAAACTTTGCCCGTGCAAAGCACCACTTTCTTCACATCTTTTGCATTTACGTTCCCATCGTCAATCACCTCTTGGAAAGAACCTTTCGTAAAATCTTTTACAGGTGAAATCACCAGCGGATGGCGCAAGAGTGATTTCGGAGAAAATACAATACAAGGCTTTCTGAAATCCCACGTCACTTGCCTGCGCAATAAGTGGAAGATGTTGGCAGGCGTAGTCGGGTTACAAACAATCATGTTATACTCAGCCGACAATTGTAAAAATCGTTCAGGTCGAGCATTGGAGTGCTCGGGGCCTTGGCCTTCATAGCCATGCGGCAACAACATCACTAATCCGTTCATGCGTTGCCATTTTGATTCCGCACTCGAAATAAATTGGTCAATCATTACCTGCGCGCCATTGGCAAAATCGCCAAACTGTGCCTCCCAAATTACCAACGCATGTGGTGTGGCCATGGCATAGCCATATTCAAAACCCAGCACACCAAACTCAGAGAGCAGCGAATTATAAATATTAAATTTCTGCTGACCTTTTTCAATATTGTCCAATCCGCAATATGGCTCGTTGGTGTTCGCATCAAAGAAGTACGCATGCCGATGGCTGAACGTACCGCGCTTTACATCTTGCCCGCTCATGCGCACAGGTGTGCCTTGCGAAAGCAACGAACCATATGCCAACAACTCTGCCTCAGCCCAGCCCAACATTTTGCTTTCAAAATAAGCAGTACTTCTGTCTTTCAATAATTTTTCAATTTGCTTCAAAGGCTTGAAGCCCTCGGGTATAGTCGTCAATGCCTTCGCCACTTTGTCAATCACCGCTTGCTTAATGCTTGTATCAGGCGACTCATCAAAATCGGCTGGCGTTGATTTGCGAAGTTTCTCCCATTCATTTTCAATTTTTTGTGGCTTATAGGGCAATGGTTTTTGCTTTACCTCATTCAAGCGATCTTGCAGCTGATTGCGGAAACTCTTGTCCATTTCATCGGCCAGCGATGCATCTACATCTCCACGCTCAATCAATTTTTTCACATACACTTCACGTGGATTTGGATGCTTCGCAATCAAATTATAAAGTTTGGGCTGTGTAAATTTCGGTTCGTCACTTTCGTTGTGCCCATGTCTGCGGTAACACAACATGTCAATGAAAATATCTTTACTGAATTTTTGTCGGTACTCCACAGCCAAGTTTGCGCAGAACGTTACCGCTTCAGCATCGTCACCATTCACATGCAAAATCGGTGAGTCTACAATTTTAGAAACATCCGTACAATAAATGCTCGTGCGTGCATCATCATAGTCTGTCGTAAATCCAACTTGATTGTTAATGACAAAGTGAATCGTTCCACCCGTAGTATAACCCGGCAAGCCTGACATCTGAATCACTTCATACCCAATTCCCTGACCGGCAATCGCGGCATCACCATGTATCAAAATAGACATGGCCTTGTTCAAATCGCCACCATACTCATCATCAATTTGTCCGCGTGTGTAACCTACTACCAACGGATTCACTGCTTCTAAGTGTGATGGGTTCGGAGTCAACTTCAAATAAATTTTATTGCCCGAGGGCGTATCGATATGACTTGAATATCCCAAATGGTATTTTACATCCCCATCGCCCATCGTTAAGTCTGGGTTGATGTTCCCTTCAAACTCCGTAAAAATCTGTTCGTAAATTTTCCCCAGGATATTCGTCAGTACATTGAGCCTTCCGCGATGCGCCATGCCTATCACCGCCTCTTTCACGCCCAACTCTGCCGCTTTATTAATAATAGTCTGCAATGCTGGAATGGTGTTCTCTCCACCTTCCAACGAAAATCTTTTCTGGCCTAAAAACTTGGTATGTAAGAAGTTTTCAAATACCACCGCTTCATTTAGCTTGCCCAAAATCCGCTTCTTCTCATCTTGATGTGGGTTGTAACTAAAAAACTCTTGCTCGATTTTATTGAAGAACCAACTCCTCACTTCGTCATTACGAATGAAGTTGTACTCAAATCCAATCGTGCCCAGATACAAAAACTTTAAGCGCTCAATGATTTTTCTGAGCGATGACTTCGGCATCCCAATTTCAGAAGCCACATCAAATTCCGTATCCAAGTCGGCATCAGTCAACCCAAATTTGGTGTGGTCCAACTGCACCCCATGGTCCCTGCGCTCGCGCACCGGGTTGGTATTCGATTTCAAATGCCCAAAAGAGCGGTAAGCAAAAATCAACGTACGGACATACGTCTCTTTTATGTTCGCACCATCCGCTGGCGCATGACCATTTTCACCATATTTTTGAGCCGATAAATCATATCCCTCAAAAAATTTCTGCCACGAATCGTCAACCGAACCCGGGCTTTGTTTGTACGACTGATAAAGCTGGTCGATGTAACCAGTATCGGCATTGGAGATGTAACTGTACTTGTCCATACTTGAATTAAAGGGAAGTAAATGTATAAAGTGACTCCAAATTAAAAAAACCTAATAATCGCTTATTCAAATATTATTGTTTTTACTATTGATAGTCAGATGGTTGTAATTATAGGTACTTTGGCGGCCTGCCACGCGAAGCGCAGTGGCACCTGGCTATCCACTCCAAGTCCGTCCACGCACAATGCCCTCCCACTTCGGGCTTTCCGTTGCTATCCTTGGCCGAATGATACCTATTCAACTCACCAGAACCCCACACTTTCAAATCATCAAATTATCACATTTTCAAATCCAGTTATTTGCCCAATTACAAATTAATCATACCTTTGCCATCCTTTTAAAAACGGACGTGTTCCAACATTAAAAAAGTAATAGAAAATGGTAAAAATCAGATTAGCACGCAGAGGCCGCAAAAAGTTGTCATTGTTTGATGTAGTAGTAGCGGATGCCCGCGCCCCACGCGATGGCAAATTCATCGAGAAAATTGGTACTTACAACCCTGGCACCACACCTGCCACCATCGAATTAGCTGATGATAGAGCATTTCATTGGTTGATGGTGGGTGCTCAACCCTCAGATACCGTTCGCGCAATGTTGTCTTACAAAGGCATCATGTTTAAGCGTCACCTTCAAATCGGAGTAAACAAAGGTGCTCTTACACAAGAAGCTGCTGATGTTAAATTAGCTGACTGGTTGAAAGTGAAGACCGATAAAATTGAAGCTAAGACCGCCAACGTAGGTAAGGCCAAGTTGGATGCCGCCAAAGCTCGAAAGGATGCAGAAACGAAAGTGAAAGAAGCTCGCGCTGAGGCCATCCGCAAGAAGGCCGAAGTAGCGGCTGCTGTACCAGCGGCAGAAGAAGCAGCCTCTGAAACACCGTCTGCCGAGGCACAAGCATAACAATATTTCAAATCATGTAAAATGCCTTCGCCTTTGGTGAGGGCATTTTTATTTTCACAACACCATATGGACAAAATACTCTGCTACAAAATCGGATACATCGCTAAAACGCACGGGCTGAAAGGTGAAGTAACAGCTGTGTTGAGCGAGGCCATCGACTTGGAGGACGTAAAGTCGCTGTTCGTTGAAATCGGAAACGATTTAGTCCCTCATTTCATCGAATCTTTTTCGGATAGAGGTGATAAAACATTTTTTAAGTTCGATGATATTGACTCTACCGAAAAAGCCAATGCGCTAAAAGGCTGCAGCCTCTTCCTGCCAAAAACAGAAAGGCCAAAATTAAAACGTGGCGATTTTTATGATGATGAAGTACTCGGCTTTAGCGTAGAAGACAAAACACAAGGGTTGCTGGGTACCATCACAGAAGTTTCTGCCCCTGGCCCCAACAGATTGTTGACATTGACTTACAACGGCAAAGAAGTTCTTATTCCGGTTAACGGGCCGTTTATCACTAGCACCAACAAAACCAAAAAACTGATGAAGGTTGATTTGCCAGAGGGATTTTTGGATATATAGCCATATGCGCATCGACATCATCACTTGTCTGCCACGATTGCTTGAAAGCCCCTTTGGTGATTCGATACTGAAACGTGCCCAAGAAAAAAATTTGGTGACGGTAAAAGTCCACGACCTGCGAGAATATTCAACCAACAAACACCGAACTACCGATGACTACGCCTTTGGCGGAGGTGCTGGCATGGTAATGATGATAGAGCCTATCGACCGATGCATCTCAGCCCTCAAGGCCGAACGCAACTATGACGAAATCATTTACATGAGCCCCGATGGGGAATTACTGTCTCAATCCATTGCCAACCAACTAAGCCTAAAACAAAATCTGATTTTGCTTTGCGGTCATTATAAGGGAGTGGATGAGCGCGTACGTCAACACCTCGTCACACGCGAAATCAGCATTGGCGATTACGTGCTTTCGGGTGGTGAACTCGCTGCTGCGGTGTTGGCTGATTCGGTTATTCGGTTGCTTCCTGGCGTGCTGAATGACGAAACATCGGCTCTAAGCGACTCTTTTCAAGATGGCTTGATTGCCCCGCCTGTTTACACTCGGCCCGCAGAGTACAAAGGATGGAATGTGCCCGAGGTATTGTTGTCTGGCCATCAAGCCAAAATAGAAGAATGGAAACAAGAGCAATCCCTAAAAAGAACCCAAGAACGAAGGCCGGACCTGTTATAATTTCACTATTTTAAGTTCAGTATGCTGTGCAATCAAATCGAAATCAGAATCGCTGTGCAATAGTTTCACTTTGTTATTGATTGCATACCAAGCAATAATGCAATCATTAGGTTTTCTAATGGTAACTCCCTTTTTTCTTAGGTATCGATAGAGTTGGGCAGTTTCGATTGCCATATAAAGTTGCTCAGAAATGAAGATTTCCAACTGTAAAAACTGCTCTTTTAATAATTGGTAACTCAAATCATCCCTAATGCCTTGCAACACCTCTTGAACAATGGTGGGGCAACAACATACATTGGCATCTTTAAGGCTCTCTTTTAAAGCCCAAACGTGTGGTAAATCTTTGTTGTGGAGTGAATCTATCCAAACAGAAGTATCCGCTAAAATCTTGCTCATAAATATTTTGAGGCGCGCATTTCTTCTAGATCACCCTCCCACTTTACTTTGCCAAACAAGTCCAGAAGCTTCATCTGAGCCATTTTTCTATTGTATCTTAAAATGGCCTCCTCAATCACCTTCTTTTGACTTTTCGCCTTACTTAAGCGAATCACCTCATTTAGTATCTCTTGGTTGATCTCAATGTTTGTTCTCATCTGTTTGTTCCTTTTCTTGCCGTTCTTTACGAAGAATATCTCGATAATATCTAAGAGCGTTGTTCACAAGTTCTTTTTTAGTCTTCGCACCACTTGTGCGCATGGCACGCCCCATCAAATCATCATCTAAGTCTATATTTATTATTCTCATTTTTTCCATGTGTGCAAATAACGAATTTTATACACATAAAGGCAAACTTCAAAATTATTGACGTGCCCTCTCTGTTTTTCAGCTTCTTCAGCTATATTTGCAGTCCATTTTAAAAAACGAGTACCATGGCCGATTTAATGAAAATTGTAGAGCAAGAATTAGCATCAAAAAGAGCTAATCTTCCAAATTTTAAACCAGGCGATACCATCAGCGTTCATGTAAAAATAAGTGAAGGAAACAAAGAGCGTATACAGCAATTTCAGGGTGTGGTTCTATACCGCAGAGGAACCAATACGAATGGTGAGAGCTTTTCGGTTAGAAAAGTATCAAATGGCGTAGGTGTAGAACGCATTTTCCCTCTTCTAAGCCCAAGTATTGATAAAATTGATTTTGTAAAAGCAGGGAAAGTTCGCAGAGCAAAATTGTATTATTTGAAGGGCCGCCAAGGTAAATCAGCAAGAATAAAAGAAAAATTAGCTTCAACGGTTGCAGCTTAATAAGTTCAACTTCTTCAACAAAACCCATTTCTAATCTCAGAAATGGGTTTTTTGCTTTATTATATAACTTTGGATGAATTAGGATAGCAACCTATATTTGTCGCTCACTTAAAAAAATCTATGGCTAGACCCACCATCACCGAATTACTTGGTAAAGATGCCGAGTCGCTTTTAACACACAAAAGCAAGACAATACCAAAAGAGCATCTTCACTTGCCAAGCCACGACTTTGTGGATCGTATTTTTACCATTTCAAATCGCAACCCACAAACCTTGCGAAGTCTGCAAGCCATGTTTGATAAAGGGAGATTAGGCAATACTGGATTTCTTTCGATCCTACCGATCGACCAAGGGATCGAACATAGTGCAGGGGCGTCTTTCGCCAAAAACCCCATCTACTTCGATCCGGAGAACATCGTTAAACTTGCCATAGAAGGCGGCTGTAACGCAGTAGCTACCACTTTCGGTGGCTTAGCGCTGATGTCTAGAAAATACGCCCACAAAATACCATTCATTGTAAAAATAAATCACAATGAACTGCTTACGTACCCCAATCGTGCCGATCAAATCATGTATGGTTCGGTTGAGGATGCGTGGAATTTAGGAGCGGTAGCAGTGGGGGCTACCATTTATTTTGGATCGGATAATGCTACTCGTCAAATTCAAGAAGTATCGGCTGCTTTTGAGCGGGCACATGAGCTAGGCATGGCTACTATCTTATGGTGTTATACGCGCAACGATGCGTTTAAAAAAGACGGTGTTGATTATCATACAGCGGCTGACTTAACGGGTCAAGCAAATCACTTGGGTGTAACTATTCAGGCGGATATCATCAAGCAAAAATTAGCCACCAATAATGGCGGTTACAAAGCCTTGAACACAGGCACGAGTAGCTACGGAAAATTAGATGAACGTATTTATTCTGAGTTAACATCAGATCACCCGATTGATTTGTGCCGCTACCAAGTTCTCAATTGCTATAACGGCCGTGCGGGATTGATTAATTCGGGCGGAGATTCTAAAGGCGCCAGCGATATGGCAGATGCAGTCCGTACTGCGATTATCAATAAGCGTGCAGGTGGAATGGGCTTGATTTCAGGAAGGAAAGCATTTCAGCGTCCATTGAAAGAAGGGATTGAAATCCTGCAAGCCATTCAAGATGTGTATTTGGACAAGACGATTGACATAGCTTAGTTAAAGATCTGAAAATTTGAAGATTCGATAATTTGAAAATTGCTTCAAGGTTTTCAGATTGTGACATTTTCAAATTGAAAAATTGAAAAATTTCCAAACTGAATTTTATGCCTTGGTTCAAACGTACCGATAAAGGAATTCTCACCCCTACCGAATCGAAACGCGAAGTGCCCGATGGGCTTTGGTTCAAATCGCCTGGAGGGAAAATCGTTCATACACGAGAATTAAAAAATAATGCGTACGTAGTACCCGAAGAAGACCTGCATGTAAAAATTGGATCTGAAGAATATTTTGAAATCCTGTTCGACAATAATGAGTTTACAGAATTGGATGCCAATATGGAGTCGGGCGACCCATTAAAGTTTGTAGACACAAAACCTTATCCGAAGAGAATAAAAGAATCGCAAGCCAAAACACATTTGAAGGATGCCGTAAGAACTGCTTATGGAAAAATAAATGGCCTTGATTTATGTGTTGCCTGCATGGACTTCACATTCATTGGTGGATCTATGGGATCGGTAGTTGGTGAAAAAATAGCACGCGCCATCAATCATTCGCTAAAAACCAAAACGCCTTTTTTAATGATCTCTCGTTCGGGCGGGGCTAGAATGATGGAGGCGGGTCTTTCACTTATGCAAATGGCCAAAACATCGGCACGGCTAGCGTTACTCGATGAAGCTAAAATACCTTACCTATCTTTACTAACTGACCCTACAACAGGTGGAGTTACGGCTTCTTATGCTATGTTGGGTGATTTCAACATTGCCGAGCCTGGAGCCTTGATAGGATTTGCTGGCCCTCGCGTAATTCGCGAAACCATTGGCAAAGATTTACCCAAAGGGTTTCAAAGTGCCGAATTTGTTTTAGAGCATGGCTTCTTAGATTTTATTATTGACCGAAGAAGTTTGAAGCAGCGTATAAGCACGTTGCTAAAGATGCTTCAGTAATAAATTCTCAATCGCAAACTCCCTTTTTCTACATGAAGGTTGCCCGTATTGAATTACACTACCTTCCTTCCATAGAGTATTTTTGTGCCTTGAATTCAATAGACCAAATTGAATTAGAGTGTCACGAAAATTTTAGCAAACAAAGTTTTAGAAATCGGTGTTACATCAACACCTCTCAAGGCCAGCAAATGCTCATTGTACCTGTGACCGAAAAGCACGGAAAAGTTTCTGTTCAAGAGATTAAGATTGACCATAAACAAAAATGGCAGAATAACCATTGGCGATCTATCGAAACGGCTTATCGCAAAGCACCATTTTTTGAATTTTACTCAGATCAATTAAAAACCATTTTCTATAAAAATCATAAACTACTTTTTGATCTCAATATAGAACTCCTGTCATTCTGTCTGCGATCAATGCAAGCAAACAAAAAATTGGCTCGATCAAATAGCTATCAAAAAGAGTCAGATTCATCTGTTTTGGATTTAAGGAACTACATCAATCCTAAAGAAACTTTCCTCAATCGGTCATTCTATCAGCCAATTCCCTATCAACAAGTGTTTGGCAATACTTTTGTACCTAACCTTTGTTTCTTAGATTTATTGTTCTGCGAAGGGCCAAGCGCACCATCTATCATTCAATCTTCTAAGAAGGATTTGAACAAATAAAACGAACCTACTGTTTTGCTTACTAATTAGTGTAACCGAGCATAAACCAACTAGTTAGTTCGTTTTGAATTATCGTGCGTAAAACTTTACATTTACATAACTCAACATTCTATGTCAAATATGGAAGCCAAATTTTCTAACCGGGTTAAAGAAGTAATTTCCCTAAGCCGGGAAGAAGCATTACGGTTAGGGCACGATTACATTGGCACCGAACATCTCATCTTAGGTATGATAAGAGAAGGAGAAGGGGTTGCAGTAAGCGTGCTTAAGAAATTAGGTGTGCAACTTACTCAGCTCCGAGCTGAAATTGAAAAAATATCTAAAGGAACGGCAACTCATGAGATAAAAAACCTTGCCAACATACCCCTAACCAGAGCTTCTGAAAAAACATTGAAGATCACCTATTTAGAAGCAAAAGTTTTTAAAGCTCAACTTATTGGAACTGAACATCTGTTGCTTTCTATCTTGCGCGATCCAGATAATTTAGCAACACAAATCTTAAATAAATTTGATGTGGCTTACGATGTAGTAAAAGAAATGCTAGAATATCAACATGAACAACCCATGGCTTCGTCTGATACAGACGATCCGGATGATGATGCTTCTAAAATGTTTGGTAGCGGTGCATCTGCTGGCAGCGGCTCAAAAGAAAAAAAAGGCACAGACAAATCACGTACACCTGTGCTTGATAATTTTGGGCGTGACCTAACCAAACTTGCCGAAGACAATAAGCTTGATCCGATTGTAGGCCGCGAAAAAGAAATTGAGCGCGTAGCGCAAATTCTAAGTCGTAGAAAAAAGAACAATCCAATTTTAATTGGCGAACCTGGTGTTGGTAAAACTGCCATTGCTGAGGGACTTGCTTTGCGCATTGTTCAGAAAAAGGTTTCGAGGGTTCTTTTTGGAAAGCGCGTAGTTACACTTGATCTGGCATCGCTAGTGGCCGGCACAAAATACCGAGGTCAATTTGAAGAGCGAATGAAGGCGGTAATGAATGAATTAGAAAAATCGCCAGACGTGATATTGTTCATTGACGAACTCCATACTATTGTAGGTGCTGGCGGGGCATCTGGATCGTTAGATGCTTCTAATATGTTTAAGCCCGCCCTTGCAAGAGGAGAGATACAGTGCATTGGAGCGACCACGCTCGATGAGTATCGTCAGTATATTGAAAAAGACGGTGCGTTGGCCAGAAGGTTCCAAATGGTAATGGTCGATTCTACTTCGGTAGACGAAACCATCCAAATTTTGGAGAACATTAAAGAAAAGTATGAAGACCATCATCATGTAAATTATACCAAAGAAGCATTAGAAGCTTGCGTACGATTGTCGGATCGTTACATAAGCGATCGCTTTTTGCCAGATAAAGCAATCGATGTAATGGACGAAGCAGGAGCCAGAGTACATATCAACAATATCCACGTGCCCGAAGATATTGTGAAGTTTGAGGCGGCCATTGAAGACATTAAAAAAGAAAAGAACAGAGTTGTAAAAAGTCAGAAATACGAAGAAGCCGCACAGTTAAGAGATAAGGAGAAAAAATTAATTGAGCAGCTTGATCTTGCTAAAACCCGCTGGGAAGAAAAAACGAAGACGGAAAAATATACGGTTAGCGAAGATAACGTAGCCGATGTTATCGGAATGATGACGGGTATTCCAGCCAACCGAATTGCGCAGAAAGAAAGCAACAAGTTGTTGGGAATGGCCGAAAACCTAAGCAAAAAGGTAATTGGCCAAACGGAGGCAATCAAAAAACTTACCAAGGCGATTCAACGAACACGAGTCGGCTTGAAAGACCCGAAGAAACCAATCGGTTCATTTATTTTTCTCGGCCCGACAGGCGTTGGTAAAACAGAACTTGTAAAAGTACTGGCCACTTATCTTTTCGATAAAGAAGATGCTCTGGTGCGCATTGATATGAGCGAATACATGGAGAAATTTTCTGTGTCAAGATTAGTAGGGGCACCTCCTGGATATGTGGGTTACGAGGAAGGCGGGCAGCTCACGGAAAAAGTTCGCAGAAAACCCTATAGCGTTGTCCTTCTAGACGAAATAGAGAAGGCACATCCCGATGTGTTCAATATTTTACTTCAGGTTTTAGATGACGGCATTTTAACCGATGGACTAGGTAGAAGAGTTGATTTTAGAAATACGATCATCATCATGACCTCGAATATTGGAGTTCGCGATTTAAAAGACTTTGGTTCAGGCATTGGATTCGCAACAAAAGCAAACCGCGAAAATGACGAAGAGGTTATGAAATCAACCATTCAAAATGCGTTAAAGCGTGCTTTCTCGCCAGAGTTTTTGAATAGGCTTGATGATGTTATCGTATTTAATTCGCTAATGCGAGAGCACATTCATCAAATTATTGACATAACGCTTGGCAAACTCTTTGAACGAATCCTTACTCTTGGTTATTCGGTTGAGCTTACTGAAAAGGCAAAAGATTTTCTAGCCGAAAAGGGGTACGATCAGCAATTTGGTGCGCGCCCACTAAACCGCGCCATTCAAAAGTATTTAGAAGATCCGGTAGCCGAAGAAATATTGCGTGGCGAAATTACAGAAGGTGGAACTATACAAGCCGACTACGAGGGTACTGGTGATGTGCTGACCATCAAAATAAAAAAGGTGAAGTCTTCTTCTAAAGAAAAAAAGGAGTAAGTATGTAGAGAAATTGAGCCTTACTGATGTGGGCATTTCTAAAATCTGACCATCCGCTTTGACAACGAAGTCGGAATAGATTTTAGAGGTGACCATTTTCTATTTCAGTAATTGATGTTTTTGAAAATGCTTGGTAGATAAATAGGAATGAAGTCGATTCGACTTAGTTTTTTACTCGAAATTTTTAAAAAATTTTTGTGATAAGGTTATGACAACATTACTTTTTTATAACTAGGTCTTTCGCTTTTTCGATAGACTCATTCATTAACTCTTTCACTTTCTTTATTCGCTCCATTTCAGATTCTAGATAAGCCCTTGCTTTTTCTTGGTCTGCTGAATCTGGCAGCGGGCGAAATCGATGCATCCATTCCATCATCGACTGATCAGCAGAGTCCAATTGTGCGATCGTTAATTCAAGTTCTTTCTTCTTATCAGCCACAAGATCTGGAGCACTTGCTAACTTCTCTTGTAAGGTCTTTTTAAGTTGATAAATATCTTCTGCCCGAGGCATGATCTCGTCATGGATATCCATTACCTGGTCGTACAATAAACTATTTGGATTTTCACCGTTAGCGGCATCACTTGTGTGATGTTCGTGTTTCCCAGATTGATTACAAGAAGTCAAAGCAATGGTTAAAATGGATACGATGCAGGTTATTTTCATAACGGTTAGATCAATTTCATTCGCCCAAAGATAATAGATTTGTATTTACTACTCAATTTTGACGCTAACTAACAAAGGTTAGCTTTTGGATTTTTTACAGTAAAATTGTAGAGCTTCTTTTGATGATTGGTTTTTTTTGTTTTCCTTAGATGCTTGATAAGCGATATATGAACAACAAGCGATTTTATTTTAGCTTTTACTTTTATCCAGCTCAACTGGGACTAGATAGAGAATCGCTTTGTTAATACATAAAAACAAAAGAAACTCAGAAAAGTCCCGGTGAAAACTGGGACTTTTCATTTTATAACGATTGAATGAGCAAGAAGAGAAAAACAAAAGTAGCCATACAGGGCATAGCCACCAGCTTTCATGAGGTGGCGGCATTGACCTACTTCCAAGAGCCGATTGAAACAGTGGAATGCTTGTCGTTTCATGCATTGTGTGAATCGCTCAAGAAAGAAGAATCTGACTTTGCCATCATGGCGATTGAAAACTCCATTGCGGGAAGCATTTTGCCCAATTACTTTTTATTGCAGGAGTATCACTTCTCCATTATTGGTGAAGTGTACTTGCCGATCCACATGCACTTGTTGGCTTTACCGGGCGTGAAATTGAGCGATATCAAGTGCGTGGAGTCGCACCCGATGGCCATACGACAATGCAACGATTTTTTGTTTCGTTTGAGAAACATCGAAATCCGCGAAAGCGATGATACAGCTGTTTCGGCACGGAAGGTGAAGGAGAAAAAATTGACCGATACGGCAGCCATTGCCAATGAGTATGCAGCTAAAAAATTTGGATTGCAGATTTTGGAAAAACGCATTGAGACCAATAAGAAAAACTTCACCCGCTTTCTGGTGCTTATTAAAGGAAGAGAAACGGCCAAGGACAGCAACAAGGCTTCGTTGTGTTTTGAAGTAGCGAATGAGGTGGGAAGTTTGGCGGAAGCGTTGATGACATTGAAGAAGAATCAAATCAACCTCACGAAGATCCAATCCATACCGATTATAGGAAAACCCAGCGAGTATTCGATTCACATTGATGTAGAGTGGAAGCGCAGGAAAAGTTATGATACCGCTATTCAGGAAGTCCTGCGGCAAGTCAGAAACCTGAATGTGTTGGGGGAATACAAGAAAGCCAAGATTGAATACAAGTAGTTTTTTAAGTTGAAAGTTTGAAGTTGAAAGTAGAAAGTTTGAAGTATAAATCAAATGATAGAAGCAGCGAATCGGATTAAGAATGTAGAAGAGTACTACTTCAGCAAAAAGCTGGTGGAAGTGCGAAGCCTTGACACACCTGAATGGCGCGTAATCAATTTGGGTATTGGCAGTCCGGATCAGATGCCGGCAGCGAACGCCATCGATGCGTTGATTGCTTCGGCTAAGAACCCTGCTAATCACGGCTATCAGAATTACAAAGGTATTCCACAACTGAGAAAAGGCATTGCGGATTTTTATCAGACCACCTATGGAGTAACTCTCAACACCGAAACGGAGATACTTCCGCTGATGGGATCGAAGGAAGGTATCATGCACATCATGATGGCATTTGTCAATGAAGGAGATGAAGTGTTGATTCCGGATCCCGGTTACCCTACCTATGCTTCGGTGGCGAAATTAGTTGGCGCTAAGACGAGCACTTATGCCATGAAAGAAGAACTGGGATGGGGCATTGACATCGATGAATTACGCAAGCGCGATTTGACTAAAGTGAAAGTGATGTGGGTTAATTTTCCGCACATGCCAACAGGTCGTATTGCTTCGCGAGCAGAACTCAAAGAATTGGTTGACTTAGCTCGCAAGTATCAATTTTTGATTGTGAATGATAATCCGTATTCACTGATTTTGAATAATCATCCACTTTCTATTTTAAGTATTGAAGGTGCAGCCGATGTTGCACTAGAATTAAATTCGCTGAGCAAGTCGCATAATATGGCAGGCTGGCGCATTGGTTGGGTAGCAGGCAACGCACAATATATTGACGCGGTGCTACGCGTGAAGAGCAATATGGATTCGGGCATGTTTTTAGGATTACAACATGCAGCCGTGGAGGCCTTGCAAAGTGGAACCGAGTGGTTTACACGACTTAATGCGATTTATCAAAAGCGCAAAGATGCCGCCTGCCGTATTTTGGATGAGTTGGGTTGTACTTATTCGAAGGAACAATCGGGATTGTTTGTCTGGGCCAAAGCACCGGTACACATTCAGGATGTAGAAAAATGGATTGATGAGATTTTATACGGCACGCACGTTTTCATTACTCCGGGATTTATTTTCGGTGAAGCTGGAAGAAAGCATATTCGTATTTCGCTTTGTGCGACCGAAGAAAAACTTAATGAAGCGCGCGAGCGAATTCAAAAGTTTTTAATATCTCAAGATTCAAGTCACATTACTAAAGTCTCCTTATGAAAGTAACGGTGATTGGTTTGGGATTGATTGGAGGTTCGCTCTCGATGGATTTGCGGAAGCACAAGTTGGCTACCGATTTGATTGGTGTTGACTTTAATCAGGCACATGCACAGCAAGCAGTAGAGCTTGGTTTGGTGGATCGCATCTTGCCGGAAGACAAAGCGCTTGCTGAATCGGATGTGGTGTTGTTGACGATTCCGGTGAATGCTATTGGTGCTCTTTTACCAACTATTCTTGATCAGATTGGAAAGAACACCGTAGTGATCGACACGGGCAGTACGAAAGGATTGATTTGTAAATCGGTTTCAGGCCATGCGCGAAGGAATCAGTTTGTGGCGGCCCATCCAATTTCAGGAACAGAAAACTCAGGGCCTACCGCTGCTCTGGAGGGTTTGTTTGTGGGCAAGACAAATATTATTTGTGAGAGTGAAAAATCGTCAGAGCACTCATTGAAGATTGCACAAAGTATTTTTGATGCGGTGGGTTTGAAAACTATTTTCATGGAAGCCGAAGAACATGATAAACATGTGGCGTATGTTTCTCACTTATCGCACGTGAGTTCGTTTTTGCTGGGGCAAACCGTATTGGATATTGAAAAAGATGAGAAGAATATTTTTGATTTGGCGGGTAGTGGTTTTGCCTCTACGGTGCGCCTCGCAAAAAGTTCGCCAGCGATGTGGGCACCCATCTTTGAGCAGAACTCAGAGTATTTGAGCCAGGCTTTGCTGGAGTACATTATGCACTTGCAGAAATTTCATTATCACTTGATGAAGAAAGATTCGAAGGAGTTGATGAAGACACTGACGAATGCGAATGGGATTAGGCGAGTGTTGGACAAGAAGTAAGAGTTCAACGTTGAAAGTTTAAAGTCAAAAATTAAGGTTGGTAGAAGAATGAAAGATGGTTTTTAAAGCACGAATGAAGTAGATGCCGTGCGGCAGGGATAGAAGCGGAAAGCCCGAAGTGTGTTGGACTGTGTGTTGACGGACTTGTAGCGAATAGCCCGGCAGCCGCCCAAAAGAAATAGGATTAATGAAATGAATTTTAAATATTAACATAATAATTGGATCGTATGAAAAAAGGATTGGAACTTGAATCGATTGCAGAATGGTTGGGCGTGAAAAAACCGATCATCATCAGCGGGCCATGCAGCGCTGAAACGGAAGAACAAACAGTGGCTACGTGCAAGCAAATTGCAGCTACAGGAAAAGTACATGCACTGCGTGCAGGAATTTGGAAACCGCGCACACGCCCAGGCCAATATGAAGGTGCGGGCGACATCGGTTTACAATGGCTGATGGCAGCTAAAAAAGAAACTGGTTTGCCGGTAACAACTGAAGTAGCGAATGCTGCGCATGTAGAAGCATGTCTGAAGGCCGGTGTAGATATTTTGTGGGTGGGCGCGCGTACTACTGTTAATCCTTTTTCGGTGCAAGAGATTGCCGATTCGCTGAAGGGTGTCGACATTCCTGTGATGGTGAAGAATCCGGTGAACCCTGATTTGGAGTTGTGGATTGGAGCGCTGGAGCGATTGAACAAAGCGGGCATTAAAAAGATGGCCGCCATCCATCGTGGATTTTCCTCATTCGAAAAAGGCCCCTTCCGCAATTTGCCTATGTGG
>JAAFHY010000023.1 GCA_013298505.1 Cytophagales bacterium | reverse complement strand
AATGATGGACAACTCCCAACTAAATTTTATAACATTGCACCAAGTGGGCAGGTGGGGAGTTGACCACATTCCAACATCAGGTATGATTACAATAATTATTAACTGACACAGTTTAATTTACAGACCCGAAATAGATTTCGTCATTGCGGGTATTTCTAGACTCCTTTCAACCAATGCACAGTTGAGAATAGGATTTTAGAAATGCCCTTTATTAATTGCGTTGCATCTAGCGTTCTAGCATGAAGATTTTAAACCTAAAGAAGAAGATCAACAATAATTTTATTCTCAATGAAATTAGTTTCGAATTTAAACGGGGTCAAATAGTAGCATTGATTGGTGCTAATGGATCTGGCAAAACAACATTGCTTAACTGTTTAGCTGGAGTTATTTCCTATGAAGGAGAATTTGATGAAAGACCAAAATCAATAGGTATTTGCATTTCCAGAAAGGGATTTTTTGATGATATGACAGTAAATCAGCAATTAACTCTGTATGGAAAATTAATCTTGGCTAACGAATTTAATTTAGAAGTAGCTTTGCGATTATTTTCAATTGACTTTGGTGAACGAAGATTTGGAACTTTATCCGCAGGGATGAAGCAACGAGTCGCGTTAACATTGGCATTTATTGGCAAGTGTGAGTTAATAATCCTTGACGAGCCCACTAATCATTTAGATATTGATTCAATCAGGAAGCTTTGGACCTTAGTCAGTAGCTATAGTAAAACGGGAAGTACTTTCGTTATTGCAAGCCCAATGATAGCCGAAATGGAAAAGACAGCTGACCATATTCTATTTTTAAAGGATGGCACTGTGGTATTAGAAGGACAAAATCAGAAATTAGTTGATCAGTTTGGAAGCTTAGAGGAGGCATATCTATCTACTAACAAGGCCTTATGAAATTACTATTTCTAGAGTTAAGTAAGATGTATCGGAAAGGCCCTATATTATTGTTAGTATCAACATTTTGTCTTTTCCCAATTTTCATAATTATAGGAAATTACTTCATCATAGAGCAGAGGCAAGTACCTGAGGGTTTGATTTTTGAAACAACTCAGCGAGTTATATTGGATTTTTTAAAATTATATCTTACTGTCCCTGTTTGGATAATAGTTTTTATTGGAATAGAATTTACAAATGGGCACGTTCACAAGCTTACTTTTTATCTATCTAAAAAGGCTTATTTTATCTCAAAGCTAATTTGGTGCAGTTTTGTAAGTTTTATTTTTTCAATTCTAGGTGTTCTTGCGCTTTTTGTTTCGGCAAAAATAAATGCACTCCTTGTTCCATATTATTTTGAGGGATATTTGTTTTTTTTCTTTCAATGCTTTTTGTCAATTGTGAGTTTAACACTATTGCTTATGCCTTTAGTAATTGTTGTTAGAAATTCACTTGTTAGTTTTGGGCTATACATTCTTTGGTCTTTTTTTGATGGTACACTAGCTCTTTTAATTGCCAAACTAAAATTTACGACCCTATTTCCACCACTTCACCTAACAGGAATTTTTTATAAAAGAATTAATGACAAAGGAGATTTCGAGTATTGCAATCTTTTTACGCAAGAACCTCATCACTACCTACTATTACTACTATTTATTTTGGCTGCTCAATTACTATCTTATTGGCATTTTCAGAGAGTTAGCTTGAAACCTTTATCAGATTAGTTACAAAGACTAAGGATTTTTTTGAATCACCCCTTATTCGCCAATTGTCCGCAGGCGGCATCAATATCTTTGCCTCTGCTCTTCCTAATTCGGCAGGTGATTCCATTGCGTTCCAATAGATCCATGTACATATTCAACACTTCTTCTGACGCTTGTTTAAATTCACCATCGTCAATCGGGTTGTATTCTATCAGGTTTACTTTTGATGGGACTAGTTTGCAAAACTTCAATAATGCCTGCGCGTGTTCTTCGGTGTCGTTGATGCCTTTCCACACTACATACTCGTAGGTCACTTTGCTTTTTGTTTTCTGGTACCAGTATTTCAACGCTTCTCCCAATTCGGTCAACGAGTTGGTATCGTTGATGGGCATAATGGACGAACGGGTTTTGTCAATGGCCGAGTGCAACGATACGGCCAAGTTGAATTTCACGCCATCATCTGCCATTTTCATGATCATTTTTGCAATGCCTACGGTAGATAAGGTGATCCGCTTGGTGGCCATGCCCAACCCTTTTTGGTTGGTGATTTTTGAAATGGCTTCTGTTACGTTCGCATAGTTTAGCAACGGCTCGCCCATGCCCATGAAAACAATGTTTGTCAACGGTCGTCCATAGAACAGTTCCGCTTGTTCCTTGATAGCAACCACTTGATCATAAATTTCATCGGCACTCAAATTGCGTTGGCGCTTGAGGCGTGCCGTTGCACAAAACTTGCAGGCAAGGCTGCATCCTACCTGAGACGATACGCACGCAGTGATCCGTTTTTCGGTAGGAATCAATACAGACTCAACGATGAGGCCATCGTGTAGCGTTACCGCATTTTTGATAGTGCCATCTTCGC
Source organism: Cytophagales bacterium (assembly GCA_013298505.1). Lineage (GTDB taxonomy): Bacteria > Bacteroidota > Bacteroidia > Cytophagales > Cyclobacteriaceae > ELB16-189. The sequence continues at coordinate 35,488 of JAAFHY010000023.1, read as the reverse complement.
TGCGCTGCATTTTATCTACTTTGATGTGGTTGATGACAAAGTGTTTGGCCAATAACTCACGTGTGGGTAATGAGATGTTTGTCATTTGATCAAACGACTTGGCCGACTTGATCCACAACCAGTCGTACACTTGTTGGGCACGAAATGCTTTGTCGCCCTGCGATACAAAAAAGTCTTTCAGTTCTTCGAGTTTGAGTTTGCGGATGTCGCGAGGGGTGATGGTTTCGGTCATAAAAATCAGCCTTTCATCTTATCAGGATCCTGACGAGTATCAAAAACATCAGTAATTAAAACGTGATCAGGTTTGATTGTGTAAACAATCTTATAATTGCCAACTATGAGTCTGCGATGGGATAGCTGAAGATGTTCTAAAAACTCTTCCCTTTGTGGCGCGTAAACATTGGAAAGAATTGTATCAGCCTTGTCTAAAATTTTATCCCTTATCTCTAACGCTTTTTGAGGAGGGACTCCCTGCCCGTAAATTAAAAAGTCTAAAATTTGTTGAAGTTGCTCCAGTGCGTATTCCGAATAGACTAATTTCATTTATTCAAGATGCGGTTCGTTCTCTCAACAACTTGTTCACGAGTGTAGACTCTGCCTGCTTTGAAGTCCTCTTCAGACCGAAGTGCTCCGAGAACCATTTTCTGTTTTATTTTTAAATCCCTTTCGCTATCAGACAATAAATCCTTAACCGCATCTAAAATTTCTGGATTAGTTACAGATTCAATCATGCGAACCAGTTCTAGCTTTTGCTGTGCTAATGTTTCCATAGTCAAATATACTATTTTACTCTCGAAAAAGATTTTGCTTCACAGTCTTTGGTCGCATCATGTATTTTCAGTGAGCTTTCGTTCACTTCATCAATGATAAAGCGTTGCACAATGATTCCTGACTTTGAATCAAGCAATTGAAGTTCGTTGCCTTTTACTGAATATTTGAAAGAACTCATCCCAGTTCCTTTTTTCTTGCCGGTGGTAAAGATTGCTTCTTCTCCGGTTCCTTTTTTGTCGAACTTAATAATTTTAGCAACGGCTGTTTTAGAACTTTTGTCCATCGATTGTTCAAGCTCCTTCTCGGTATCGCTTTTTTCAAATTGAGCGTTAAAGCAGGTTTTTTCTTCGGTTAGTTGCCATGTGCCAATCAAACCCTGCGAAAAGGCAGTGGTGGAAATAGAAATCATCAACACAAGTATTCCCGCTTTCATATTGATAAGTATTTATAGTGTTGCAAATTTAGACTATTTTGAGCCTTTAAAATTTTAATCATGCGGGTCTTTTTATCGATTTTATTTTTAGTACTTCTTGCCTGCCAGCCCCCCTTGATTGAAGATGAGAGTTTTCTTTCTAACCTGATGAAACGTGACCCGAAGAATTTTCAATACGTACTCAATAATTCTGATACTCTCCAGATTCAAATTATCTATACCCAGATCAACAGAGACTCAATAAACAGGCCAAGTTTTAGGTCCTTTTATTATCACGTAGATTCAACCGACTATTTTTATCCTGCAAGCACGGTTAAGCTACCTCAGGTTTTGTTGGCGTTAGAGAAGATCAATGAACTTCGAGCGGCCGGTTTTCGGCTGGACAAGTTCACAGCGATGTACCACGATAGCTTGTACCAAGGTCACCAAGCCGTAAAATGGGATACGACTGCTGTGGATAGTGTGCCGTCCGTTGCCCACTATGCAAAAAAGATAATGGTGGTGAGTGACAATGATGCATTTAATAGATTGTATGAGTTTCTCGGGCAGAAGGCGACCAACGACATTTTGAAAAGCAAAGAATACAATGTTCGTTTTTTGCATCGGCTGGAAAGGCCACTTAGCCCAGATCAAAACAGACACACCGAGGCGGTTCGTTTTGTTCGACATGACAGCATCATCTATCAACAACCAATGCTGGTGAATAGCGATTCGATCAAAGCGCCACGCAAGGTGTTTAAGGGGCTGGGTTACATAAAAGCAGATTCGCTCGCCAGAAAACCGTTTGATTTTACTTATAAAAATTCTTACCCGTTGCAAGAGCAACAAGAAATTCTAAAGGCCATACTTTTTCCTGAGTACGTTGATCCAAAAAGAAAATTCAATCTGACGGAAGAGGATAGAAAATTTGTAATAAAGTATATGTCGCAGTTGCCTGGTGAAACTAAAACACCGCGCTATCACAAGGACACCACTCTCTACGATGCCTATTGCAAATTTTTAATGTATGGGGAAGACAAAACACCCATCCCAAAAAACATTCGGATTTTCAACAAAGTTGGCGATGCCTATGGATATTTGATTGACAACGCTTATATCGTTGATTTTGAGAACGGAGTGGAGTTCATGCTTTCAGCGGTCATCAACACAAATACTGATGGCATTTATAACGATGGCAAGTATGAATACAAAACGATTGGCTATCCATTTATGAAAAATATAGGCCAAGCGATTTACAATTATGAACTCAAAAGAAAGAGAAAACACAAGCCTAATTTGCAAGAGTTTGTTTTGAAGTATGACACCTCAGTTGTTACTTTGAAACGAGATTGATCGCAAGCGTCTTAATTTTCAAATCAACGAATTTTCAAATTTTCAAATCGAGTTATGCAAAAAGCCAATGCCATCATCATCACAGCCGGTCATCTGGATTCTTCTAATGGAAAAACCGCACACGGACTGATTCGAGGTACAGAGCGCTTCAATATTGTAGGTGTAATTGACGATAAACATCCTGGCAAAGATGCGGGAGAGGTGCTAGACGGAAAGAAAAGAAATATACCGATCTATGCTTCCATCGATGATTTTGCAAAGCAAGGTAAAGAGAAGGCTGTTTATGGCATTGTTGGCGTAGCCACCAAGGGTGGCGTGATCCCCGATTCACTACGAGCGATTTTAAAGGATGCCCTCATTCATGGTTATGGATTGATCAACGGCTTGCACGAATACATTTCAGACATTACCGAACTGGCTGATTTTGCTAAGTCAAGAGGTCTGGAAATTATTGATGTGCGCAAGCCAAAGAAATTCAAAGACCTACATTTTTGGTCTGGTAAAATAAAATCAGTGCATTGCCCGAAGATTGCTGTGCTTGGCACCGACTGTGCGTTGGGCAAAAGAACAACTGCTCGATTCCTTGTTGAAGCAATGCGTGAAGCAGGCTACCGGGCGGAAATGATTTACACGGGACAAACCGGCTGGATGCAGGGTGCGAAATACGGTTTTGTTTTCGACAGCACGTTGAATGATTTTATCTCCGGAGAAATGGAACATGCAGTGGTTAAATGTTGGGAGGAGGCCAAGCCAGACATTATGTTCATCGAAGGTCAATCATCGTTGCGTAACCCAAGCGGCCCGGCAGGTGCTGAATGGATTGTGTCGGCAGATGCCAATGCAGTTGTACTTCAACATAATCCAGCAAGGAAAAAATACAAGGGCTTGGAAGATTATCCGGCCAACATTGCTGATGTACAAGATGAAATCGCACTAATAAAAATTTACGGTGCGCCCACCGTTGCCATCACCATCAACACACACAAAATGAGCGAGAGTGATGCGCGAACTTTTGCGGCTGCAGAGGAAAAGAAATTGGGCATTCCCGTTATTCTTCCGTTAGAAGATTCGGTGAAAAGACTCGTGCCTATCTTTAAAGATATGATAGAAAAGTCGATAGCGCAGGTGTAATTGATTTTGAGAAGAAATTAATAAATTTGATGTATGGTTGACATCAATGAAATAAGAAAGCTAAGTGTAGAGCAGCGAATGGAGATGGTTGAGGCCATTTGGGATAGTATCGCAGAAGATTCAAAATTTGCTGGAAAGCTCACGGACGCTCAAGAGGCTGAAATAGGGACAAGGATAGATTTGCTAGAATCAGGTCAATCAAAGACCTATTCCTGGGAAGAAGCCAAAAGAATGTTGAGTCTATAGGGTGTGAGTTATTCGATTGAGCTTTCTGATTTTGCTATTGATGACATCAGAGAAATACTAGATTGGTATCGAGACCAAAAAGATGGGCTAGAGAAAGAGTTTGCGATGTCTCTAGAAATTGCCTTCGATCAGATAGTAAAAAATCCTTTGGCTTTTGAATCTAAAATCAAGCAGTCAAGGAGTGTTCTTTTGCAGCGTTTTCCATATAAGGTGATTTTTAAAATTTATGGAGGCGTAGTGAAAATTATTGGCGTGATCCATCATTCAAGAAATCCAAAACTGATCCGAAAAAGACTCAAATGAAAATAAAATCCATCAAATCATGGTCGGCTGACCTTGGCAATACAAAGCCTTACACTATTGCGTTCAAAACGATAGATGAAGTACTCAACGCATTCGTAGAGATCGAACTGGAAAACGGCACAACGGGAATTGGAGCAGGCAACCCCAGCGAATATGTAACAGGCGAAAGTTTTGAGCAATGCCAAGCTGCGCTGCAAGAAAAAAACATTCAGTTTTTGATAGGGCGCGATATTCGCGAGGTGAATCAGCTGACCTTTGAGGTGTGGCAAAAATTGCCCGCCAACCCTGCTGCGCGCGCAGCTATTGACATTGCGTTGTATGATGCCTTCACTAAATGGTTGGGCGTGCCGTTAGTGAAATACCTCGGTCAGAAGATTCATGCGTTGCCCACTTCTAATACCATTGGAATTAAGAATGTCGAAGAAACACTAAAAGAAGCGCAGGAGTATTACGAACGCGGTTTTAAAATATTGAAGGTTAAACTGGGCAAAGACCTAAACGAAGACATAGAACGGATAACAAAACTGCGCGAAAAATTCGCTAAGAAATTTGTTATCCGCATTGATGCAAACCAAGGATATGACGTAGCCAAGACCATTGAGTTTTACAACAAAACGAAGCACCTGGATGTTGAGCTGATTGAGCAGCCTCTTCCCGCCAAGGAAATTGAAAGGATGCGCCAACTGCCTGATGAGATTAGAAAAGTAATTGCAGCCGATGAATCGTTGCTAACGCCAAAGAGTGCTCTACAGATTGTAAAGCCACCTGTGGCGGCAGGCATATTCAATATTAAATTAATGAAATGCGGTGGTGTAAGTCAAGGGTTGAAGATTGCTGACATTGGTCTTCATGAAGGCATCGATCTGTTCTGGGGTTGCAACGATGAAAGTATTGTTAGTATCACTGCTGCCTTACACTTAGCCTTTGCATGCCCCAATACAAAGTACATCGACCTTGATGGAAGCCTGGACCTTGCTCGCGATGTGGTAAAGGGAGGATTTATCTTAAAAGATGGTATAATGACATGTAGCGATAAGCCCGGGCTAGGCGTAGAGAGGATTTAGACATTATCCTCTCATGAAAAAATTTACCTCCGTTCTTATTGTTCTGCTCGCTTTCGTCTGGGCACAATGTGCCAGTCCGAAAAAAATAGCGAGACCAGATGTTCTTTCAGCAGAGAAATTGATAGGCGTAAAATTTTCTGACAAAGAAATAGATACGCTACTCAACTATTTAGAAAGCAACCGCAAGGGCTATGATAGCATGCGTAAGGTGAAGTTACCATTTACAACTACGCCTGCACTTTACTTCGATCCAAGGCCCCATCAATTTGCTTTCAAAAATCGCGTGGGCAGCACCGATTGGAAACTGGTGAAAGATGTTTCATTTCCTCAGACCGATGCAGAAATCGCCTTCCTATCCGTAACTGAGCTTAGTGCGTTGATCAAATCAGGTAAAATCTCTTCAACTCGCCTTACTCAAATTTATTTGGATCGATTGAAGAGATACAAAGACACGCTCTTGGCGGTAGTGACCATCACGGAAGAGTTGGCGTTGAAGCAAGCGGCCAAGGCAGACGCTGAAATAAAACAAGGCATTGATCGTGGTGTGTTGCACGGTATTCCGTACGGCATTAAAGATTTGTTTTCTGTCCCCCAGTACAAAACTACATGGGGCGCTGAGCCGTATCAAAATCAGATTTTAACCGACACGGCTGCTGTTGTAAAAAGACTGGAGGAAGCAGGTGCTGTGTTAGTCGCAAAGTTAACCTCTGGTGCGTTGGCGCGGGGCGATGTTTGGTTTGGTGGCAAAACAAAAAACCCTTGGGATTTGAAGCAAGGTGCAAGTGGATCGTCAGCAGGTTCTGCATCGGCCATCTCTGCCGGGTTGGTGGCTTTTGCCATCGGTACAGAGACATTGGGCTCAATCATCGCGCCTTCTGCACGATGTGGGGTAACAGGATTACGACCAACGTTTGGTGCAGTGAGTCGTGATGGATGCATGACGCTTTCTTGGTCGATGGATAAGGCTGGCCCCATCGCCCGATCGGCACAAGACTGTGCCATCATCTTCAACATCATAAAAGGAAAAAATAGTAACGAACGCGATCGGTCGATAGTGGATTATTCCTTTTCGTTCAATCCTCCGCCATCATTGAAGGGTTTTAAGATCGGTTATTTCAAAAAGCTCTTCAATAAAAAAGATACGACAAGAGTCAAAGTGAATGATTCGATTAGCTTACAAAAAATGCGAGAGCTCGGTGCCGTGTTAGAAGAAGTGAAAATGCCAGACTCTATTCCTTTCGATGTATTCGATATCATCCTTCGGGCAGAAGCAGGTGCTTCGTTTGATGAGCTGGTACGTGAACATCGCGATCGTTTGTTGTCGGAGCAGACCAAAGACTCGAGAGCCAACTCGCTGCGTCAGTCAAGGTTTATTTCGGCTGTTGAATATCTGCAGGCAAATCGCCATAGAGCCGTTCTCATCGAAAAATTTAATGCGATGATCAAAGGGTATGATCTTATTATCTCACCCACAAATGGAGAGGATGTTTCGTTGGCTACCAATTTAACAGGGCATCCTGCAATCACACTTCCCAATGGATTTGACAAAAAAGGCCGCCCCACCTCCTTTACCTTAATTGGTAATTTATATGACGAAGGCCCGATGCTAGAAGCGGCTTATATTTTTCAACAAGCAACCGACTTTGAAGAGAAACATCCAGCACGTTTTGCTAAATCGAAGTAATCTTCACTGAAGACGCAACACAGCTAGCAAATCTGAAAGGCTTTCGTAGAGCGATCCCGCCATCTTCCATTGTGTTTTACTTTCTCCGTAGACTGTGATTTGAATAACCGCTTCTTCCGCTACATCGTATCCCGATCGTTCCAGTGCGTTCTTTGTCCAGAGAAATGGATAGCCGGTTCCGGCTAACTGTACTTTTATATTGCGATGCGCCTCATGTTCTACTTTCCCAGTTTTAAGATCAAATCCCTTGAATTGAAACACTTCGTCAAATGTGCCATCTAAAACCAAATCTTCGGGTATTCCGGTCTTAATTTTTTTATCGCCTGTGGCTAACCAAACACGGTCTGCCGTTTGCAAAGCCAGGTCTAGTTCATGAGTGGCTACTAAAATGGATTTGTTCATCTTCCTGGAAAGTGAACGCAGCAGATTCATCACCTCCACACGATTATTTAGATCCAAATGCGCGGTGGGTTCATCCAAAAGAATCACCGGAGTTTGTTGGGCCAGCGCTTTGGCAATCATCACCAATTGTAGTTGTCCATCGCTTAGTTCATTTATTTTTCGATGTTGCAAAGATTCTAATCGCACCTGACGAATGGCCGCCTCAATAATCTCTTGTTGCGAAGCTGAAAAATCAACCCGCCAATCCAAGTAGGGATATTGCCCAAAGGAGACTAGTTCATAGACGGTCATGTTGGTGGCGGTAATCTTGTCGGTCAACACCAATGCAACATTCTTGTCGAGCCCAATTATTTTGCCCGCAAGGGGAGGCAAAAGTCCGGCAAGGGTTTTCAATAGCGTGGATTTGCCCACACCATTAGAACCCATAAAACAAACCAGTTCACCAGCAGGCAAGTGCAAATCAAGTCCTTCAAACAGCGTATGTGCCGTGCTACCCGTTCGGAAACCCACACAAAGTTGTTGTGTAGAGATCATACACTTACTTTTTTGTTTCGCATGATCATCCAAATAACCAGTGGCGCGCCTATCAATGATGTAATCACATTGATCGGTAACACCTGAGTTCGGTTGGGCAAGTGCGCAAGCAAATCGCAGAAGAGCAACATACTTGCACCGCCCATTGCCGCCAGTGGCAACAGTATTTTATGGTTGGACGTAGGCACCGCCAGTCGGACGAGATGAGGTACCGCCAGACCAACGAAAGCAATCGGGCCACAAAAAGCAGTGACGGCTCCGGCCAGAACGCTAGTGGAGATGACAATCCACAAGCGAGATCGTGCGATTTTTATTCCAAGGCTCCGGGCATAACTTTCGCCAAGTAGCAATGCATTCAAAGATTTTATCTGCGAATAGGCAATGCCAATTCCCAAGATAACAGCGAACCCCAATACTCTTACTTCTTGCCAATTTGTGCTGCCCACTGACCCCATCGACCAAATGATATAGCTTTGAAGATCTTCCGATCGACTTACGAATTGCAGCATGGCTACCAATGAAGAAGTGGCGGCACTAATCATAAGCCCAATAATTAGCAAAGCCGTATTGTCTTGAACGAACCGCGATAGGGTGACCATTATAGTAAAGACCAGCATCCCTCCAAAACTGGCAGCGATCACTTGACTCCACGGGTGCGATGCAACTGCTGCTAGGACCCCAAGAGAAGATTGCCCCACCATCAACACAACAGCTACCATTAAACTGGCGCCTGAACTTAGTCCCAACACATCGGGCCCCGCAAGGGCATTTCTAAAAAGAGTTTGCATCAATAAACCACCTGTGGCCAAAGCCGCTCCGGCCAGTAAGCACGTAATGGCTTTTGGCATCCTGAATTGCCAAATGATTTCGCTAAAGTTTGATGTTGATTGAGAAAACAAGCCTGAGAGTACGGATGAGATGGGTATTGAGATGCTACCTAAGGTAACATCGGCTATAAATAATAGCGTTAGGCCAACGGCCAGCATCAATCCTTTTTTCCAATAATTGGCTCTAACCATTAAAAATTATAATGGGCGAAAAATACCTTGAATTGTTGTTATCACCAATCTTTCTCAAGCCAGTAAATGGTAAGCCATCAATTGAAGCTCTCAGTAAGCAATACCCGATTAGGCATCTTTGATAGAATAAAATTAAAATAAATAAGTATCTAATAATCAGGTTATTAATAATCATTCCCTAAGCATTTTTAAAATCCTTATCTTTTTTTGAATGCCCTACTTGGTAACTAACCTTATGTTCCTATCTTTGCAGTCCTTTTTGCGGTAGGAAAGCCGCAAATTGCTTTAAAAACAAGTAAAACGGTTTGAATCATGCCTGGAATATTAGGACGTAAAGTAGGAATGACCAGCGTTTTTGGCGCGGATGGCACCAGTATCTCGGTTACTGTAATCGAGGCAGGTCCTTGCGTAGTTACGCAAGTTAGATCGGCTGAAGTGGATGGCTACAAAGCTATCCAATTGGCATTTGGAGAGAAGAAAGAGAAAAACACTACCTCTGCAATGTTAGGGCATTTCAAAAAAGCCAACACAACACCAAAAAGACATCTTGTTGAGTTTCGTGATTTCACACCTGAATTTGATACTGTTGCAGAATTAGGGAAGGAAGTAAAAGTTCAAGATGTTTTTGTAGAAGGAGATTTTATTGATGTAGTAGGAACATCCAAAGGAAAAGGATTTCAAGGCGTTGTTAAGCGTCATGGTTTTGCAGGGGTGGGTGGCCAAACACACGGCCAGCACAATCGCTTAAGAGCTCCTGGTTCTATGGGTAACGCCTCTTTTGCATCACGCGTAATTAAGGGAAAGCGTTTGCCGGGTCGCATGGGTGGTGAGCGCGTAAAGACAGTTAATTTGAAGGTAGTTAAAATAATGCCAGATCAGAATTTGATTTTGATTAGCGGATCTGTTCCTGGTGCGAAGAATTCAATGATAATTCTGCAGAAATAATGGACATAGCAGTTGTAAAATCCAGTGGTGAGACCACAGGCCGTAAAGTAAGCCTCGATACAGAAGTTTTCGGTATTGAGCCAAACGATCATGCAATTTACTTAGATGTAAAAAGCATTTTGGCCAACCAACGTCAAGGAACGCACAAGTCAAAACAGCGTAACGAGATATCAGGTTCTTCAAAAAAGATTAAGAAGCAAAAAGGGACGGGTGGAGCTCGTGCTGGTAATATTAAAAACCCCCAGTTTAAAGGCGGTGGTCGTATTTTTGGTCCACAACCTCGCGACTACTCCTTCAAGTTAAATAAGAAAGTAAAAGACTTAGCTCGCAAATCGGCACTTACCTACAAGGCCAAAGAAAATTCAATCTCAGTTTTAGAAGATTTCAACTTTGCCGCTCCTAAAACAAAGCAATATTTAGCCATGTTATCCTCTCTGTCATTGGCAACAAAAAAAACGCTTTTTGTACTTCCCGAGGCAAACAAGAACATCGTTCTATCAGGAAGGAACGTACAGAACACCAAAATCATTACTGCATCTCAAATCAATACATTTGATTTAATGAATGCCGATCAATTGGTTTTATTAGAGAGTTCAATCAACTCAATCAATACCATTTTAAAATAAACAGGAGACCAATGAGTATCTTAATAAGCCCCCTGGTTACTGAAAAAGTTTCTTCCCTTAACGAAAAAGGAAAGTACGGATTCGTAGTGGCCTCTTCTGCCAATAAGATTGATATCAAAAATGCAGTAGAGAAAATGTATTCGGTTAATGTTGAAAAAGTTAACACCCTGAAAGTTTTAGGTAAGAGCAAAGTTCGTTTTACGAAAGGCGGAACGGTATCAGGAAGACGTCCAGGTTTTAAAAAGGCCATTGTTACACTGGCTACTGGCGAGGTAATTGATTTTTATAACAACGTTTAATAGATTGTTGACATGGCACTACGAAAACTTAAACCAATAACAGCAGGCACTCGTCATCGCTTGGCTCCTGGTTTTGATGATATTACTGAATCAAAGCCCGAGAAATCGTTAGTGGTAACACTAAAGAAAACAGGAGGCCGTAATAAAAACGGTCGTATGACCATGCGCTACATTGGTGGTGGACACAAGCAGAAACTGCGCCTTATTGATTTTAAGAGAGATAAAGTAGGAGTTCCTGCCGTAGTTAAGTCAATCGAGTACGATCCTTCTAGAACAGCACGCATAGCGAAACTATATTATTCAGATGGTGCAAAAGCATACATTGTTGCTCCGCATGGTATTGTGGTAGGTCAAACGTTGATTTCAGGTGACAATGTTGCACCTGAAGTTGGCAACGCACTGCCTTTATCAAAGATACCAGTAGGTACGATTGTTCACAATGTAGAGGTGAAGCCAGGCAGAGGAGCGTCAATTGCTCGGAGTGCCGGTACTTTTGTACAATTGGTAGCACGTGAAGATGTGTATGCAACGTTAAAAATGCCTTCAGGTGAATTGCGAACTGTGTTGGTTAATTGTATGGCTACCGTTGGAGCGGTATCTAACGCAGAGCATATGAACGAAAGTGTGGGCAAGGCGGGTCGTAGCCGTTGGAGAGGAAGACGCCCCCGCACACGTGCTGTTGCCATGAACCCTGTAGATCATCCGATGGGTGGAGGTGAAGGCCGTGCTTCTGGAGGTCATCCAAGATCAAGAAACGGGGTATTGTCAAAGGGTAAGAAAACACGTCACCCTAAGAAGTATTCAGATGGTTTAATCATAGCTAGAAGAAAGAAATAATACTATGGGAAGGTCAATAAAAAAAGGTCCTTATTTGGATGCCCGCCTTGCAAAAAAAGTGCAGGTGATGGAGCAGTCTGGAAAAAAATCTGTCATTAAGACTTGGTCTAGAAGATCAACAATAACTCCAGATTTAATCGGGAATACATTTGCTGTTCACAATGGAAATAAATTCATTCCAGTATATGTAACCGAAAACATGGTAGGGCATAAGTTAGGGGAGTTTGCACCAACCCGCACATTTAAAGGCCATAGTGGTAACAACAAAGCAGAAGCTGCTAAAAAATAATTGCTGATCATGGAAACAGAAAAGAAACTAAAAGGATCAGTTGCAAAGCGTGCAAAAATCAAAGCTGTAAAAGAGGCAGCAAAGGTTGGGCCGTCAACTGTCTATCTTCATAATGTACCTACGTCTCCTCGTAAAATGAGATTGATCGCTGATATGATCAGAGGCGTGAGGGTTAATACAGCTCTTAATATCTTGAAGTTTGATTCCAAGCATCCTTCATCTAAAATGGAAAAACTATTGCTTTCAGCGATCAGCAGCTGGGAAGCAAAAAATACAGATGTAAAACTCGAGGAAGCTGATTTGTTTGTAAAAGAAATTTTTGTTGGCGGTGGTCGTATTTTAAAGCGTTTGCGCCCAGCTCCACAAGGTCGCGCTCATCGCGTTAGAAAAAGATCCAACCATGTAACATTGGTAGTAGATCGCATGCCTGCAAAGGCAGAAGGAAAAAAGACGGTATCAAAAGAAACTGAAAAATAATGGGACAGAAGATTAACCCCGTAGGTTTTAGATTAGGCATTGTGCGCGGCTGGGATTCGGCTTGGTATGGTGGAAAAGATTTTTCTGACAAGTTGGTAGAAGACCACATGATTAGAAAATATGTTGATGCCCGTATTCAAAAAGGTGGAATTGCCAAAGTTGTTATTGAGCGTAGCACCTCCAAAAGAATTACAATTACCATCCACACAGCAAGACCAGGTGTTGTAATCGGTAAAGGGGGTACAGAAGTCGATAAGATTAAAGAAGAGTTAAAGAAATTAACTAAGAAAGACGTTCAAATAAACATTTTTGAAATTAAACGTCCCGAGCTAGATGCTCGCTTAGTAGGCGAATCGATTGCTCAGCAGTTGGAGGCAAGGATTTCTTACAGAAGAGCAATGAAGCAAGCGATTGCTTCTACCATGAGGGTTGGTGCAGAAGGAATAAAAGTGAAGTTATCGGGTCGTTTGGCTGGTGCTGATATGGCTCGTACAGAGCAGTATAAAGAAGGTCGGATTCCTTTGCACACACTTCGTGCAGATATTGACTATGCTATTTCTGAAGCACAAACGGTGTACGGAAAGATCGGGATCAAAGTTTGGATTTTCAAAGGTGAGGTGTACGGCAAGCGCGATCTTTCACCTAATGTTGGCTTGGTAAGTAATGCTTCTGGCGAAAATAAAGGTGGTGCGCAAGCAGGCGGTGGAGATAGAAGAAGAGGTGGAAATGACAGAGGCGGAAGAAATGAGCGAGGTGGCGATAGAAATGAGCGCAGCGCAGCAGGTGGCGATAGAGGCGGAGATCGTAAAAGAGGAGGTAAAAGATAAATTATAAGGTAGCTAAGTTATGTTACAACCGAAGCGTACGAAATTTAGAAAAATGCAAAAAGGCAAAGTGAAAGGCATGGCTACTCGTGGCCACCAAATCACTTTCGGGTCTTTTGCTTTAAAGGCACTTGAGCCAGGCTGGATCACCGCTCGCCAATTAGAAGCGGCTCGTGTAGCAGTTACCAGAGCAATGAAGCGCGAGGGTCAAGTTTGGATTCGTATTTTTCCAGATAAGCCAATTACACGTAAACCAGCAGAGGTTCGTATGGGTAAGGGTAAGGGTGCCCCTGAATATTGGGTAGCAGTTATCAAACCTGGAACTATTTTGTTTGAGGCGGGTGGTGTAACAATGGCGACAGCCAAAGAAGCTCTTGCACTGGCAGATGGCAAAATTCCATTCAAAACAAAATTTACCGTTCGCAGAGATTACGTTGAACAAGTAGAGAAGAAATAATAATGAAAAACAACGAGATAAAGGCATTAACTCCTACTGAGTTGAAGGAGAAAATAGGAAGCGAAAAAGAAAACCTTCGTAAAATCAATTTTGCACACCAGATTTCATCGATCGAAAACCCGATGAAAATAAGAGAGGCGCGAAAATTGGTTGCTCGGTTGAAAACAGAATTAACAGCTAAAGAATCAAAAAAATAATTTCATGGAGACGGAACGTAATCTAAGAAAGGAAAGGGTAGGCAAAGTCACCAGCAACAAAATGACTAAGTCGATCACCGTTGCAATAGATAGAAAGGTGAAGCACCCGATCTACGGAAAGTTCATGAACAAGACAACCAAGTTTATGGCACATGACGAGAAAAATGAAGCAGGTATTGGAGATACCGTACGCATCATGGAAACCCGTCCAATGAGCAAGAGCAAGCGTTGGAGATTAGTTGAAGTGATCGAAAAAGCAAAGTAACCATGATACAAACAGAATCCAGGCTTGTAGTAGCCGATAACAGTGGTGCAAAAGAAGTGTTGTGCTTACACGTGCTAGGTGGCACTAGAAGGCGCACCGCTAGCGTAGGCGATAAAATTGTGGTAACCGTCAAGTCGGCAATCCCAACCAGCCAAGTAAAGAAAGGTACTGTTTCAAAAGCAGTTATCGTTCGTACCAAAAAAGAAATTAGAAGAAAAGACGGCTCGTACATACGTTTTGAAGATAATGCTGCGGTTTTGTTAAACCCACAAGACGAACCTAGGGGAACACGTATTTTCGGCCCAGTAGCACGCGAGCTTCGCGAAAAGCAATTCATGAAAATTATTTCATTAGCTCCTGAAGTTTTATAATAGTATGGAAAGGAAATCAAACAAGCAGCAGAAGTTGCACATCAAAAAAGGCGACACCGTAAAGGTGCTTGCTGGAGATGACAAAGCTAAAACAGGAACCGTGCTCGAAATCTTTGCTGATAAGAATCGTGCAATAGTTGAAGGCATTAATATTATTACCAAGCATCAAAAGCCAACTGCTGGCAAACCCGAAGGAGGCATTAAGAAAACAGAGGGTACTATACACATCAGCAACTTGATGTTGATTGATGGTGGAACAGCTGTTCGTACAGGTAGAAAAGTGAATGCGAAAGGCAAGCTTCAGAGGTATTCTAAGAAAACAGGTGAATTTATAAAATAATGGCAACGCCCAGATTAAAATCAAAGTACCTCAAGGAAATCGTGCCCGGACTGAGAGACAAATTTCAGTATAAATCGGTCATGCAGGTACCAAAAGTAGAAAAGATTTGCATCAACAAAGGAATTGGTGCCGCAGTAGCAGACAAAAAACTAATTGAAGTAGGTGTTGAAGAGCTTACTACAATTAGTGGCCAAAAGGCAGTCTCTACGAAATCCAAAAAGGATATTTCTAACTTTAAACTTAGAGGAAACCAAGCCATTGGTGCGAAGGTTACGCTACGAGGAGATAGAATGTATGAGTTCATGGATCGTTTAATGAACGTAGCTTTACCTCGCGTACGCGATTTCAAAGGCGTAAATGATAAAGGTTTTGACGGTCGTGGTAACTATACACTTGGTGTAAAAGAGCAAATCATATTCCCTGAAATTTCTATTGATAAGGTAACAAAGATCAATGGAATGGACATCACATTTGTAACAACCGCATCTACCGATGAAGAAAGCTTTGAGCTTTTGAAAGCATTCGGAATGCCCTTCGTAACTAAAAACTAAAAGCATGGCAAAACTAGCAGTCATTGCAAGAGACAAAAAGAAATTGCGCTTGGTTGAGCGTTACGCAAAGAAGCGTGCCGCTCTAAAAGAAGCTGGCGATTGGGTAGCTCTTGACAAGCTTCCACGTAGCTCTTCAAAAGTACGTTTGCACAGCCGTTGCAAGTTGACAGGCAGACCAAGAGGTTATATGTCTAAGTTTGGAATTTGCAGAAATCAGTTTCGCCAATTGGCAAGTGATGGCAAAATACCTGGCATAACAAAAGCCAGCTGGTAAGTAGGTATTATTTTATTGGTTGCTGAGTACCGAGGTCGTTTTGATAACGAAACCGGGTAACAGTTTGGATAACTAAAAATGTTATTTATCTTTGCAGCCCCGTTCTAAAAATGGGGCTTGCTTTTTAAAGAAAAGTGAAATGAAGACGACTGATCCTATCGCAGATTATTTAACCCGCTTGCGCAACGCCATCAAGGCGCGCCATCGCGTGGTAGAAGTCCCTGCCTCTAACTTAAAGAAGGAGGTTACCAAGGTGCTTTTTGACAAAGGCTACATCCTCAACTATAAATTTGAGGAAACAGCAAACAAACAAGGCAGCATTAAAATTGCCCTTAAGTATAACCCTGAAACGAAGGAATCAGCGATTACTAAATTAGATCGCATAAGTTCTCCAGGATTGCGCCAGTATAAGGGTGCAGAGAATTTGCCTAAAGTTTTGAACGGCTTGGGTATAGCTATCTTATCAACATCGAAAGGTGTAATTACCGATAAGGAAGCAAAAGCGCTCAATGTAGGTGGTGAAGTTTTGTGTTACATCTACTAAACGAATAGAATATGTCACGTATAGGTAGACTTCCAATAGAAATTCCAAAGGGCGTTACTTGCTCTTTCGGTGATCGTCAGGTTACAGTAAAAGGCCCTAAGGGTGAATTGAAACAAGTGATTGATCCCGATTTTAAAATCGTATTAGAAGATGGCAATGTATTAGTTCAACGGCCAACTGAACAAAAGCGTCATAAAGCTTTGCACGGTTTGTACAGATCCCTTATTGCAAATATGATCGAAGGCGTAAGCAACGGTTATAAAAGACAATTAGAAGTAATAGGAGTGGGCTTTAAAGCTACGGCACAGGGTAATGTCTTAGACTTGAGCTTGGGATATTCTCATAGCATTATTATGGCAATACCTTCTGAATTGAAAGTTGTTGCAACGCAAGAGAAGGGTCAAAACCCAATTATCACCCTGGAAGGTTCAGATAAGCAGTTGATTGGTCAAGTAGCCGCTAAAATAAAATCATTGCGAAGCGTAGAGCCTTACAAAGGAAAAGGTATTCGTTATGTAGGTGAGTTCGTTCGCAGAAAAGCTGGTAAAGCAGCTGCTAAATAATAGTAGACTATGCCAAATATTAAAAACAGAAGACTACGAATCAAAAAGGGGATTCGTAAAAAATTGGAGGGAACAACGGCTCGTCCTAGACTTACTGTGTTCAAAAGCAACAAGGCTATTTATGTTCAAGTTATTGACGACAGTAAAGGACATACGCTTCTCGCTTCCTCATCAAAAGATTTATCTAAAGAAGGAGGTGTTTCGTTGACGATCTCAAAAACAGTAGGACAAAAAGTTGCTGAAAAAGCACTAGCTGGTGGAATCAAAGAGATTGTTTTCGATCGCAACGGCTATTTATATCATGGTAATATCAAAGCTTTGGCAGAAGGAGCCAGAGAGGGTGGTTTAAAATTCTAACAGCATGACACAAAGTAACGTCAGCACAGTAAAAGCCAGCGAAATCGACCTTAAAGAAAAGGTGGTTGCTATTCAACGTGTAGCAAAAGTGGTAAAGGGGGGTAGAAGATTCAGCTTTGCTGCTATAGTAGTTGTAGGAGATGGTAATGGTGTGGTAGGTTACGGATTGGGCAAAGCCAATGAAGTAACAGATGCAATTACAAAAGGCATCGATGATGCAAAAAAGCACTTAGTAAAGGTGCCTATTATCAAAGGCACAGTTCCGCACGAATCGCTTGGGAAATTTGGTGGCGGTTTTGTGTTGTTGAAGCCAGCTTCTCCTGGTACAGGTGTAATTGCGGGTGGTGCGATGCGTGCCGTGTTAGAGAGCGCGGGTGTTCACAATGTATTGGCAAAATCAAAAGGTTCATCGAATCCGCACAACGTGGTAAAAGCAACTTTCAAAGCGTTGACTACCATGCGCGATCCACAAACCATCGCACGGAATAGAGGGGTTTCATTGTCTAAAGTTTTTAACGGATAAGAGTCATGGCAAAAGTGAAGATTACGCAGACACGTAGCATGATAAAGAGACCAGAAACTCAACAGCTAACTATTCAGTCGTTGGGCCTCGGTAGAGTAAACAAATCGGTGGAAGTAGAATATACTCCTCAGATTCAAGGTATGGTTAAAAAAGTAAGTCATTTGGTGAGCGTAGTAACCATTTAAAATACTTAACGAAACATGAAACTGCACACACTTAAGCCGGCAGAAGGTTCGGTAAAAACAAATAAGAGATTAGGTCGCGGACAAGGTTCTGGCGGTAGCACAGCAGGCCGTGGACACAAAGGTGCGCAGTCTCGTTCGGGCTATGCAAAGAAATTTGGATTTGAAGGCGGTCAAATGCCATTGCAAAGACGAGTTCCTAAGTTTGGTTTTAAAAACAACGACAAAGTTTATTTTAAAGCAATCAATTTAGATGCGTTGCAAGAGTTGGCTTCAAAAACCAATGCATCTTCACTAAACATCGAATTGATGGTGAACAACGGTATTGTTGGAAAGAAAGATAAAGTGAAGATTTTGGGAAGAGGTGAATTGAAGGCAAAAGTAAGCGTAGAGGCACATGCATTCTCTTCTACAGCTACCAAAGCAATTGAAACAGTAGGCGGAACAGCTACAACAGTTAAATAATGAAGAGCTTCTTTACAACCATAAAGAACATTTTTTCAATCGAAGATCTACGTGTTAGGATTTTAAACACGATAGGATTCTTAATCATTTTCCGATTAGGTTCTTATATCGTTTTGCCTGGGGTAGATCCTAACTTATTAACAGGAAATCAGGGTGGTATTTTCGATTTCCTAAACACGTTTTTGGGTGGTTCTTTCAGCAGGGCTTCTATTTTCGCGCTAGGCATAATGCCTTACATCTCGGCCTCTATTGTGGTGCAACTTCTAACTGTTGCTGTACCCACTTTTACTAAGATGCAGAAAGAGGGCGAAAGCGGAAGAAAAAAATTGAATCAGTGGACACGCGTACTCACCATTCTCATTACTGCTGCTCAGTCATACGGTTATCTAAGAGCAACTGTTAATCAAGAGGCGATTATTAGCCCAGGATTGTTCTTCACGATCTCATCAATGATGATTATTGTGGCTGGAACCATGTTCTGTATGTGGTTGGGCGAGCGCATCACTGATAAAGGAATTGGTAACGGTATCAGCATGCTTATTATGATCGGTATTGTTTCTCGTTTCCCTGCTGCGATCTATCAAGAAGCCGATACAAAGGGTTTTAGTGGTGGATTGCTATTAATTATCGAAGCTCTTGCCTTGTTCTTTGTAGTGGTGGGTGTAATAGCACTTACGCAGGCAGTACGAAGAATTCCAGTTCAATATGCTAAGCAAGTTGTGGGCAACAAACTGTACGGTGGCAAGCGCGATTTCATTCCATTAAAATTAAATTCAGCGGGTGTTATGCCAATCATATTTGCGCAAGCACTTATGTTCATCCCACCTTTGGTTGCCCAAATTTGGCGCGATAGCGATGTGGGTGCTTACGTGGGCACTACGTTCGCTGACTTTACATCTTGGCAATACAATTTATTGTTTGCATCCTTGATTATCATTTTCACTTTCTTCTACACTGCCATTACAGTACCATCAAATGACATTGCAGAAAACTTGAAAAGGAATGGTGGTTTTGTGCCAGGTATAAAGCCAGGCAAACAGACAGCCGAATTCATAGACAACATTTTATCAAAGATCACTTTACCGGGCGCATTCTTATTGGCGATGGTTGCTATCCTCCCAGCTTTTGCTGTGAAGGCGGGAATCACCCAAAATTTTGCTTACTTCTACGGTGGCACATCCTTACTCATTTTGGTAGGTGTGGTGCTTGATACGCTTCAACAAATAGAAAGTTATTTATTGATGCGTCACTACGAAGGAATGATGAAATCCGGAAGAGTGAAAGGACGTTCTCAGTTTGCTGCGGCTTAAAGTTGAATGGTTCACTATAAGACGGACAGTGATATTCAGTTAATAAAACAGAGTGCTCAGGTTTTAGCCCGAACACATGCGGAAGTAGCCAAGGTTATTAAGCCTGGAGTGAAAACGAAAACACTGAATAAAATTGCCGAGGAATATATCCGCGATCATAACGGAATTCCTTCTTTTTTGAACTACAACGGGTCTTTCCCAGCCTCACTTTGCATCTCGGTAAACGATGTGGTGGTGCATGGAATACCAAATGAATACCAGTTGAAAGAGACAGATGTTGTTTCAATTGACTGCGGTGTTCTGCTAAATGGATTTCATAGTGATTCAGCGTACACATACCCACTAGAGGGTGTAAATGCTGAAGTGCTACGATTGCTTGATCGAACATTGCACTCGCTTTACTTGGGCATAGAACAAGCAAAAGTGGGTAATCGAATTGGAGATATTGGGTTTGCTGTTCAGAATTATGTAGAGCAGTTTGGTTACGGTGTAGTGCGAGAGCTAGTTGGTCATGGTGTAGGAAAGAAATTGCATGAAGACCCTGAAGTTCCGAACTATGGCAAGAGAGGCAGAGGGCCAAAGATCGAGCACGGGATGGTTTTTGCGATTGAGCCGATGATCAACATGGGCACTAAGAAGGTGGTTCAGGAAAAAGACGGATGGACGATCCGTACACAGGACAAGAAACCTTCGGCACATTTTGAACACATGGTAGCGATTTATAAAGATCGTACTGAGATTTTGACTACACACGAGTACTTAGAAGAGAGTTATAGTTTTAAATGGCGAAACAAAAGTCGATAGAGCAAGACGGAACAATACAAGAGGCATTATCTAATGCAATGTTCAAAGTGCAATTAGAAAATGGTCATGAAGTATTAGCTCATATTTCTGGCAAAATGAGAATGCACTACATCCGCATTTTGCCTGGCGATAAAGTAAGATTAGAAATGTCGCCTTATGATTTAACAAAAGGTAGGATTACGTTCAGATATAAATAGAAGAGACATGAAAGTAAGAGCATCCATAAAAAAGCGCAGTGCCGATTGCAAAATAATCAGGCGCAAAGGCAAGTTGTATGTGATCAACAAAAAGAACCCACGTTATAAACAAAGACAAGGATAATTATGGCACGTATTGCTGGTGTAGATATTCCGGATAACAAAAGAGGCGAAATCAGCCTTACCTACATTTTTGGGATTGGACGCAGGTCTGCTCAAAAAATACTTACCCAATCCAACGTAAGTTGGGATAAGAAGGTAAAAGATTGGACGGACGAAGATTCGAACACGGTTCGCGCTGTTATTGCAGAGCAGTTTCGCATTGAAGGCTCGTTGCGATCAGAAGTTCAATTAAGCATTAAGCGCTTGATGGACATTGGTTGCTATCGTGGGTTACGTCATCGCAAAGGCTTGCCTGTGCGTGGGCAGAAAACAAAAAACAATTCTCGTACGCGTAAAGGAAAGCGTAAGACGGTTGCGAACAAGAAGAAGGCAGTTAAAGGGTAATTAATTTAAAAACAATAAACTTTTCGTATGGCAGCACCTGCAGTTGAAAAGAAGAAGGACAAGAGCAAAAAACGCGTTGTAAATGTGGAGGCTATCGGCCAAGCCCACATCCGCGCTACCTTCAACAATATCATCATTTCCATTACTAACAGTACTGGCCAAGTTGTGTCGTGGGCATCGGCTGGAAAGATGGGATTCAAAGGCTCAAAGAAAAATACACCGTATGCAGCTCAGGTTGCAGCTCAGGAATGTGCTACTAAAGCATTTGAATTGGGAGTGCGTAAAGTAGAAGTTTTTGTGAAAGGTCCTGGTGCTGGTCGCGAGTCAGCGATACGCAGCATCCAAGCTTCAGGTGTTGAAGTAACAATCATCAGAGATTTTACTCCGATTCCGCATAATGGATGTCGCCCTCCGAAGAAGAGAAGAGTGTAGAGATTTTCGATTTAAAGTTTACGATTTTAGTTTTTTAGAAAAAAATACAATGAGGGTTGATAAAGCGAGTTAAATCGTAAATCCACCATTTAAAATCAAAAATAGAAAGTATGGCAAGGTACACAGGTCCCAAAACAAGGATTTCCAGAAGATATAACGAACCAATCTTTGGCGACAGTAAAACGTTGGCAAAGAAGAATTATCCTGCTGGCCAGCACGGTAAAGGAAAGAAGCGCAAGCAATCGGAATATGCCGTTCAGTTAGCGGAGAAGCAAAAAGCCAAATTCATCTACGGAATTTTAGAGCGTCAGTTCGAGAATACATTTCACAAAGCTTCTCGCAAAAAAGGAGTAACGGGCGAAGTTCTTTTGCAAATGTTAGAATCGCGCTTGGATAACACTGTTTATCGTTTAGGTGTTGCGCCTACTCGTAGGGCTGCACGTCAGCTGGTTGTACATAAGCACATTACCGTAAACGGAGAAGTGCTGAATGTTCCTTCTGCTTTTTTAAAGCCAGGCGATGTGGTAGCTGTTCGTGAAAAGTCAAAATCATTAGAGGCAATCAATAGTTCCCTTTCTATTCAAGGAGCGAAAAAGTATAATTGGCTAGAATGGGATTTAAAAGAAATGGAAGGCAAGTTGATTAACTTACCCCCAAGGCAAGATATACCAGAAAACATCAACGAGCAGTTGATTGTCGAGTTGTACTCTAAGTAATAGTTTCAACATTAATTAAAAACGAGTATGTCAATATTAGCATTTCAAATGCCAGAGAAAGTAGTGATGGAAAAGTCAGACGACTTTCATGGCTTCTTTACTTTTAAACCTTTAGAGAAAGGATATGGAGTAACCATCGGCAATGCGCTAAGAAGAATCCTCCTTTCTTCATTAGAAGGTTATGCAATTACTGGAATTAAAATCCCGGGTGTGTTGCACGAGTTTTCGACCATTGAGGGTGTTGTTGAAGATGTATCTGAAATTATATTAAATCTTAAACAGGTTCGTTTCCGCAAAGTGGGCGAGTCGAACGAATCAAAAGTTGTTGTTAACATAAAAAAGCAAAAGCAATTTAAAGCTGGCGATATAGCGAAGTTTACAACTGGCTTTGAAGTGTTGAATGCTGAGCATGTAATTTGTAACCTTGATGATTCTGCGCAATTTGAAATTGAATTGTTGATTGAAAAGGGCCGTGGTTATTTACCTGCCGAAGAGAGCAAGCCGAATGAGCAAGTTTTTGGATTCATTCCAATTGATGCCATTTTCACTCCGGTGAAGAATGTTAAATACAGTGTTGAGAACACCCGTGTTGAGCAAAAAACCGACTACGAGAAATTATTGATTGATATCGAAACAGACGGCTCTATTCATCCTGAAAAAGCGTTGGAAGGAGCTGCTTTTATTTTAATACAACATTTCAGACTTTTCTCAGACAAGTCAATTGAATTAGAAACAACCAGAGATAGCGAAGTAGAGCAAGTAGATGAAGAGATGCTACACATGCGCAAATTGTTGAAGACTCAATTACATGATTTAGATCTTTCGGTTCGTGCCTATAATTGCTTGAAAGCTGCAGAAGTAAAATCATTAGGCGACCTAGTGCGTTTGGATATTTCAGACATGATGAAATTCCGCAACTTTGGTAAGAAGTCATTAGCCGAACTAGAGCAACTAGTAGCTGACAAAAACCTTACTTTCGGAATGGATCTTGCAAAGTATAAATTAGAGGAAGACTAGTCATAACAATTGATTCAGATACCTATCAGAGTCAATAGTCAACTTGGATTTTTAAAATAGAGTAGAATGAGACACGGAAAAAAAATAAACCATCTTGGAAGGAAGTCAGCGCACAGACATGCGTTGTTATCTAACATGGCCTCGTCATTAATATTGAACAAGCGCATTACCACTACGGTGGCCAAAGCAAAAGCACTTAGAAAGTACGTAGAGCCTTTGCTTACCAAGGCCAAGAGCGATACAACACACTCTCGCAGAACCGTATTCTCCTATCTTCAAAACAAAGAGTCAATCAAGACGTTGTTTGGTGAAGTAGCAGGAAGAATTGCGAACCGTGCAGGTGGCTATACTCGAATCATTAAATTAAGCGAAGTGCGTCAAGGCGATGCTGCTGATATGTGCTTAATGGAATTGGTAGACTTTAACGATTTGTATACCAAAGATGCCTCGGCTAAAAAGGCCAAAACCAGAAGGGGAAAGAAGGGCAAGAAAGAAGAAGGCGCTGAAGATGCAACCGTAGTTGCAGAGGCTACCGAAGCAAAGCCAAAAAAAGCTGCTAAGAAGACCAAAAAGGAAGAATAGTGATTGTCTTAAAATATAGAAAGGGATTGAGCGCGAGTTCAATCCCTTTTTTTATGACCTATTTCTATCGAATGCGGAAAGAATTAACCTGACTTTTAATGGTGTATCAATTCCTAAAAGTATTTTTGTTAACCTTTAACCACTACAACCCTTGCAAGACAAAGCTTATTTACTTCTAGAAGATGGCACGCTCGTGGAAGGCCGCGCCATCGGCAAAAAAGGAACCAGTGGTGGCGAAATCTGCTTCAATACGGGCATGACGGGCTATCAAGAGATTTATACCGACCCTTCTTATTACGGGCAGATTATTGTGAATACTACTGCCCACATCGGTAACTACGGCACGGTAGAGACTGAGGAAGAGTCGGCTGCGCCCATGATCAAAGGCATTGTAATCAACGAATTTTCAGATGACTTCAGTCGCAAGACTTCTAAACAAAGCCTTCAACAATACTTAGAGAAAAATAATGTAGTGGGCATTGCCGACATTGATACGCGCAAGTTGGTGCGCCACATTCGCAGCAAGGGGGCACAAAATGCAATCATATCTTCAGAACTTTCACCCGAGCAACTCAAAGCCGAATTGAAAAAAGTACCTTCGATGGATGGGTTGGAGTTGTCATCGGTAGTAAGTACCAAGAAGCCGTACTTCTTTGGCGATGCAACAGCGACCATTAAAATTGCTGCGCTGGATGTGGGGATCAAAACCAATATTTTGAGAAGCTTGGCAGAACGTGGTTGTTATGTGCAGGTGTTCCCTGCTAAAACTCTCTTTTCGGAAATGAATGCGTGGAACCCCGATGGCTATTTTATTTCCAATGGCCCTGGCGACCCTTCGGTAATGGACTATGCCGTGAAGACAGTGAAAGAAATATTGGAGGCTGATAAACCTGTGTTTGGAATTTGTTTGGGACATCAATTATTGGCTTTGGCAGCAGGACTGACCACCTTTAAAATGCATCACGGTCACCGCGGACTCAATCACCCCGTAAAGAATTTGATTTCGGGCTTAGGCGAAATGACTTCGCAAAATCACGGCTTTGCGGTAAAGAACGAAGGCTTGGATAAACACCCTGAAATAGAAGTGACGCATGTTCACCTGAATGACGAAACCATCATGGGCATTCGGTTGAAAAACAAAAAGGCGTTTTCAGTTCAGTATCACCCAGAAGCTTCACCAGGTCCGCATGATTCGAGATATCTTTTCGATCAGTTTTTGGCGATGATTAAAAGCTAATTTGAAGATTGGACGATTTGAAAATTTGAAAATGAATCGAGCTAGGAATAACATTGAATCAATAGATAGAATTGTGAGTGCAAATGCACAATTCAATACGGTATTGACTACAAAATAAAATGAAATCTAACTTAGAGCCTTCGTGCCTTTGTGGTGAAAAATAAATCTAAAATCTAAAAATCTAACATCCATTATGAGTTTAATCCAAAGTATCCACGCCCGTCAAATATTGGACAGCCGTGGCAACCCAACAGTAGAAGTAGACGTGTTCACAGAGTCAGGCGCGTTTGGCCGTGCTGCAGTGCCTTCAGGCGCATCTACAGGTTCGCACGAAGCAGTCGAGCTGCGTGATGGTGACAAGAAAAAATACATGGGTAAAGGTGTATTGAAAGCCGTTAATAATGTAAACACAAAAATCGCTGCCGAGGTGGTTGGCTTCCCCGTGTTTGATCAATCACTCATCGACAAAATCATGATTGAACTGGACGGCACACCTAATAAAGGAAAATTAGGAGCTAATGCCATCTTGGGTGTTTCATTGGCTGTAGCAAAAGCAGCCGCTATGGAAGCAGGTCAGTCGTTGTACCGCTACATCGGTGGAGTAAATGCAAATACGCTTCCTGTGCCTATGATGAACATTTTAAATGGTGGAAGCCATGCCGATAACTCCATCGACTTTCAAGAGTTTATGGTGATGCCGGTAGGTGCAAAGACGTTCTCGGAAGCGTTGCGCATGGGAGCTGAGATTTTCCATACGTTGAAAAAAGTATTACACGACCAAGGCCTTTCCACCAACGTAGGTGACGAAGGTGGGTTTGCTCCTAATATCAAATCGAACGAAGAAGCGATTGAGATTGTATTGAAGGCAATTGAGAAAGCGGGCTTCAAACCTGGCTCGGATGTAATGATTGCATTGGATCCTGCTGCTTCTGAATTTTACGATAGCAAAACCAAAACCTACACGTTCAAAAAATCGTCTGGCAAAAAATTGAAGCCGCTAGAGATGGCCGAGTATTGGACCAACTGGACAAAGAAATATCCAATCATTTCCATTGAAGATGGCTTGGCAGAAGACGACTGGGCTGGCTGGAAAGCCTTGACCGATAACGTTGGCAAGAAAGTGCAATTGGTAGGCGATGATTTGTTTGTAACCAATGTAAAACGCTTGCAAGAAGGAATTGATAAAGGTGTGGGCAATGCGATCTTGATTAAAGTAAACCAAATTGGTTCGTTGACCGAAACAATTGATGCCGTGAACTTAGCGAAACGCAATTCATACAAGAGCATCATGAGCCACCGCTCTGGCGAAACAGAAGATAACACTATCGCTGACTTGGCGGTGGCGTTAAACTGTGGTCAGATCAAGACGGGCTCCGCTTCGCGTTCAGATAGGATGGCAAAATACAATCAGCTTATTCGCATTGAAGAAGAGTTGGGCGAAGTAGCGTATTTTCCGGGGAAGAAAATGTAATATTTGTTGATTAAGTTTCAGAAGCCCTGCATTGATTGTAGGGCTTCCTCGTTTTTAAGGTATTCCATTTTTTTGTTATCTTCGTACAACCATTTTTTAAGCTATGTTCAAGAAATTACCTCCTTCATTTAGAAACTTCTATGCTGTTACAGGTTTCTCGTTTTTGGTTTGGATGTTTTTTTTAGATTCCAACGATTTCGTTTCTAGATTTAAGTTAGGTGCAAAGCTGCGAGATTTGAATAGCGAAAAAGAGTACTATCAGGCTAAGATTGAAGAGGTAGAAGAAGACCGTAAAGAGTTAATGACCAACAAGGAATTATTGGAAAAATTTGCTCGTGAGAAGTACCTGATGAAAAAAGAGACTGAAGATATTTTCATTATTCAAGAAGCAGATTAACAATCACGATATGAGACGTTTTTTGATCATTTTATTTTTGGCGGCTTTGTCGAATTTAGCTATTGCACAACGTGAGGTAGACGAAGACACCCCGCAAAAGCTAAAAGACCGAATGTATTTTGGTGGAGGTTTCGGCCTTAATGCTGGGCAGGTAAATGGAGTAGGATATTTTGATATTTCGTTAAGCCCAATTATTGGGTACATGATTACCCCTCAGCTTTCGGCTGGCACGGGCATTACTTGGCAGCGCACCAGTTATGATACTAAACCAAGTATCGTGATAAACCAGTGGGGCGTTAGCCCTTTTGTTAGATATAATTTCAATCAGCAGTTATTTTCAATGGCGGAGTATAACTTTATATCTACACCTACCTTTGGTACGCAAGGAGCTGGAACTACCCGAACCTTTACCCGCCTATTACTAGGCATAGGATATTCTCAGCCACTTGGCTCGCGAGGAGCAATTAACGCGGTAGGATTGTATGATGTAACCTATAATAGAAACGATTTGGCGTTTGCTTCACCATGGGTGTTTAGAGTGTTTTTTACTTTCTAATTGGCGAACTTCACGTTTAGCTTTCTAGCTAATTCGTGCAAATCTTCTACTACTTTTTCGTTAAGTGGTATTCCCTCAACCATTCGTATTTTTTCGCTTTCTCTTTCGGGGTCGCCAGGTATAATCACTCGTGGTTGACCTTCAATTGTTTTTGCTTCGCGAAAGCGTGTAATCCAATTGTCCATGTGCATTTTAAATTCATCGGTAGGTCTAAATGCATCTACTCGCATGGCTCCAAAAAAGTGACCAATGCCTTGGCCAACCGGATCGGCAGGTGGAGATAGAAAACTTACGAACGGAGGAACCCACGGTCCATAGTTAGCACCGCTCAATACAGCCGAAAAAATATCTACCCAAGCACCTAAGCTAAATCCTTTGTGGCTGCCATGTTCGCGATCGCTGCCCAACGGAATTAATGCGCCTCCGTCTTTCAATTCATTTGGATTGGTAGAAGGGCTACCATCTTTTTTTTGAATCCAGCCAATGGGTGCTTCTTTATTTTTTCGTTGCAATATTTCTAGTTTGCCATTGGCAGCTGTGGTAGTTGCAAAGTCGGCTACAAAAGGCGGTTGTTCACCTGCTGGTATCGCTACGCAAATTGGATTAGTTCCGAGCAAACGCTCAATCGAAAAAGTAGGCGCTACCAACGGGCTAGCGTTTGTCATGGCAATGCCAATCATATCATGGGGCAGGGCCATCATAGCATGGTGGGCAGCAATACCAAAATGATTAGAATTTTTGACGGCAACCCAGCCCGTACCAACATTATTTGCTTTTTCGATTGCAATCTCCATTGCCTTAGGTGCAACCACCAAGCCGAGGCCGCCATCTCCATCTAGCACTGCCGTGCTGGCTCGTTCATGCACAATTTTTGTTTTAGGATTACTATTGATTCGATTGGCCTCCCATAGACGAACATAGCCCGAAAGGCGCGCTAAACCATGCGAATCAATTCCACGTAAATCAGCATTTAGCAAAACATCCGAAGCTAATTTTGCTTCCTCTTCAGGGCAGTTTATTTTGATAAAAACATCGTAGGCAAATTGCCAAAGTTGGCGGTGCGTAAAGATTGATTCAGCCATTTTTGCTATCGTTAGTTGCAGGGTTGCAATTTGCAATGTTTTAATAAGTTTATCGTTCAGAATTGTGGAAATTTGAACTTGAATGCATCATAGACTCAGATAAACTAAAGAATGATTATGAAAAACCGATTATTGCTCATTGCCTTTTCAATAAGTTCGCTATTGGCTACTGCACAAAGCGAAAAGCAAGTAGAATCAAAGATTACCAATGTAACGGTGTTTTTAAATAAAGCCCAAGTAACGCGGTTGGTCAAAACCCGATTAGAGGCTGGCAAAACCACCTTGGTTATAAATGGATTAACTTCGCAGATCGATGCTGAGAGTATTCAAGTTTCCGGAAAAGGCAGTTTTGTAATTTTAGGGATCAGCCATCAGCAAAATTATTTGACTGATCTAAACATGCCCAAAACCCTTAGGGTACTGAAAGATTCAATTGAGATACTTCAACGTCAGCTTATCTTAGAACAAAGCCAGAAAGAGATTTTAAGTAAAGAAGAACAGATGCTATTGGCTAATCAAAAAATTGGTGGAGCTAATCAAAACCTTTTGGTAGCAGAGCTAAAGGCAATGGCAGATTTTTATCGCACACGGTTGAGCGATATTGTTTCTTCTGGATTAAAGCTAGACGATAAAATAAAGAAGCTTAACGGTAAGATTAGTAAAATCACCAATCAGATTAATAGTCAGAACGAATTGTATAACCAAAATACGAGTGAAATTTTGGTAAGTGTTTCGGCAGAGAGCGCAACAACAGCAGATTTACAAGTGGATTACGTGGTTCCCAATGCAGGGTGGTATCCAGTTTATGATCTAAGAGCAGTTGATACAAAGAACCCTGTGCAATTGAATTACAAAGCAAACGTTTTTCAAAACACAGGCGAAGAATGGAAGAATGTTAAACTCAAGCTCTCTACCGCCAACCCAAATCAAGGTGGCCAAAAACCCGAACTAAGTTCATGGTATTTGGATTTTTATCAACCGGTTGCCTACGATTATAAAAGAAAAAGAACGAAAGATTTAGCGGTCTCTCGTGCAGCTACTTTCGATGATAAAGTAGAGATGGTCGCGATGGCTGCCCCTGTTGCCGAAACAGTGGCAGACTACGTATCGACTATTCAAACAAGTTTGAATACCGAATTTGATATCGCCTTAGCCTATACCATACTTTCCGCATCAAAGCCAACGGTAGTCGATATTCGTAAATATGAAATGAAAGCAGATTACACTTACTCAGTAGCGCCTAAATTGGATAACGATGCTTTCTTGCTGGCTCGTGCCACAGGCTGGGAAGAGTTTAGTTTATTGCCGGGTGAAGCAAACATTTTCTTTGAAGGAACTTTTGTTGGGAAATCTTTTATCGATCCGAATAGCGCAAAAGACACGCTCTCAATTTCGCTAGGCCGCGATAAAAGGGTGATCGTAAAACGCGAAAAGTTGAAAGACCTCACGTCAAGAAGCTTTATGGGGTCTAATAAAAAGGAAAGCTACGCCTACGAGATTTCAGTCAGAAACACAAAATCAGAATCGGTTAAATTGATCGTAGAAGACCAAGTTCCTGTTTCGCAAAATACTCAGATTGAAGTGACGGTATCGGATGTTGGCGGAGCAAAGTACAATAAGATTACAGGGAACTTGATGTGGGAGCTAGAGTTAAAACCTTCTGAATCGCGAAAGCTAGTTTACAAGTTTGAAGTAAAATATCCGAAGGATAAGCAAGTAACTGGTTTGTAATTTTGAGGGGTTATTTCAAAAATGTGGATCGCCACTAGTAAAATCAGGCGTTACTTACTTTTGCGACAGCCTCTTTTTTAGTGTTACTTTGTTTATGTTCTTTGTAGAATGAGAAAGTTATTATCCTGCATCTTGCTTTTTGCGATGAGTCTGCCTTTCGTAGGATTAGCGCAAATTGTGAATACAGCAACGATGGATACGCTCGAGAGCACCGTGATAGGGCACTTGGCTGTGGGCGGGTATTTAGATACTTACTATGGCTATAATTTTAGCCAACCGCAGAATGGAACGAATCCGTATTTTGTTTCGTCCAATCGCCATGACGAAATGAATATTAATTTGGCTTACCTCGATCTGCGTTATAAGTCTACCAACTTTCGCTTTCGCTTTGTACCGGGCTACGGAACGTATATGAATTCCAACTATGCCAATGAAGTGGGTACCTTAAAAAACATAGTAGAAGCCAATGCGGGCATTCGGCTTTCAGCAAAAAGAAATATTTGGTTAGATATTGGTGTTTTTGGATCTCCGTATACCAACGAAAGTGCTATTTCTAAAGATCACCTTATGTATACCCGATCTTTCGCTCCTGAAAACACGCCCTACTTTTTATCAGGCCTTAAGGTGAGCGTTCCATTAAATCAAAAATGGTCTACCTATTTTTATTTATTGAATGGCTGGCAAGTGATACAAAGCGATGATAAGAATAAAGCAATAGGCACGCAAATAGAGTATCGTCCTACAAAAAAAATACTTTTCAACTGGGACACTTATATTGGCAGCAATAACGTAAAGCAATCTCCTGATTTTAGAATGCGATACTTTACCGATGTTTATTGGATATACAAACCAAATGAAAAATGGGACGCCACAGCAGGTGCATACTTAGGTTTGCAAGAACGTATCAATGCTTCGACTTTAAAATGGTGGCAGTTAAATTTTATTGGCCGCTATCATTTTACCGAACTGCTTTCGCTATCGGGTCGAATAGAATATTATGAAGACGAAGGGGTAAGTCTGCGCTCTATCACCACCGCAGCCATTTTTAGATCCTACAGCTCGGGCTTATGCCTCAACTACAAAGCCAATCACAATGCCTTGGTGCGCGTAGAAGGACGTCAATTTTTTTCTCCCGATAAACTATACTTGGATGAAAATATAAATCCATCCAAGTATAGCTTTCAATTAGTAGCTAGCGTAACAGCTTGGTTTTAAAATTTACTGAACCTGTTTGTTGGCTATAATTTTTAATTTGATGATTACTTCATCGTTGATCAAATCATTTTTTAAGGTGCCGATAATTCCCGACTGGTAAACAATGCCCCACTTGGTGCGGTCGATCGTAAACTCGGGAGTTTCTGCCGAAATAGTTTTATCATCAATGGTGAGAGTTACAGGGATTTCAATACTATTTGTTTTTCCTTTTAGTGTTAAGTTCCCAACTACTTTTTGTCCTGTGCTGTCAGTTTTGGTTTGAGTAATTTCAAAGTTGCCCAAGGGAAATTTCCCCACCTCAAAGAAATCAGCTTCTTTCAAATGTTGCTCAAGATTTGATTTATCTTTTCCGGTTTGGTCTAGGTTATTAATTGAGTTAATGTCGATGGTAAATTTCCCACTGGTGAGGAGATTTTCATTTACAGTAAATCTGCCTTCTTTCAAACGCATATTTCCGTTATGCTTATAATTGGTTGGTGTGCCTCCTGTCCATTCAATAACGCTCACCAACGTGTCGACTAAATATACTTCTCCCGAACCGTCTAACGTATTTGCGGCAGCACCACTTTCAGTAGTCACTTCTTGGCTCTTTTTGCCACATCCATAAATGGCAACTGCCAATCCCAAACTAATGATCCATATTTTGTTTTTCATTTTTTGAATTTATTTTTCCCAAAGGTGTCAATCTTTTTCGGAAAAGACTTTTAATAACTTCTTAAAGTAGTGTTAAAATTCTGTTAAAGTTTATTTCGAATCCAATACACCTTCTTTTAAAGAATAAGAAGAAACTGTAAGATCCTGAAATGTATAGCGATTCAATAAGTAGTCGATCAAGCAGCATCCAACCACAATCATGTCTACCCGCAATTCAATCATGCCTTTGATCTGCAATCGCTCGGCTCGTGTTTTGGCTTTTACAAGTTGGCTTATCAATTTAAAGGCATCGAGTGTGAGTGGGGTTTCGGGTTTGTTGTTATAAGGGATTGCATGTTGATCGCAGTAAATTTCGCTCAACGTATCAAACGAACCAGAAGAGCCAATCAATAATCTGGGTTTCCATTTTTCTAATGCAATAAAAAGAGGTTCTAACTTTTCACTTAAATATTGGTAAATGCGTTGAACTTCATCTGGCTCGATGGGGTCGTGATGGTGAAACAGTTCGATCAGTCGCTGTCCACCTATTTCAAAACTTCTTTTCCAAAAAACCTGATGTGCATCGGCAATAATAAATTCTACGCTGCCTCCACCGATGTCAATAATCAAGGCTTTAGAAGGAGGAATTGAAATCGCTAACCGCACACCCCTGTAAATTAAGTCAGCTTCTTCATCTCCAGAAATTACACTCGGAACAAAGTCAGTATCGCTTTTGATACGAGTTAAAAGAGCTTCTTGGTTGCGTGCGTTCCGTATGGCACTGGTGCCAATCGCAAACGATTTGGTTGCCTTTAGTTCTTTTGCTTTTTGATCGAATTGTTTCAATGCCATCATCGCTCGATCTATGGCAGCTTCGGTTAGCAAGCCATTGTTAATACCACCCTTACCAATTTTTGTGGCAATGCGATCTTGGTAAATGGTTTTTAGTTGACCGCCATTCTTTTCAGCAATAACCAACAGAAAAGTATTTGTCCCCATATCTGCAACAGCAATTCGTTCATTCATAATAGATGGCAGGGGTTTGTATTCAACCATAAAATCAATGTGCAAATTTAGCAACCCATTAACTATATTTCGGGTACTTAACGCAAATCAATTATCTATGGCCGATCAATCACTTTCTGATAAGTATAATGAGTTGACCCGAAAGAATACCGAAGCACTTTTGGGCGGTGGCGAAAAACGAATCGAGCAGCAACATGCCAAAGGAAAGCTTTCAGCAAGAGAACGTGTGCTGCTTTTGCTTGACGAAGGATCGTTTGAAGAATTAGGGAAATTTGTAATGCACCGCAGCAAAGATTTTGGCCTTGATAAAGAACATTACTTGGGCGATGGTGTGGTAACCGGCTACGGAACGATTTGTGGGAGATTGGTCTACGTATTCTCGCAAGATTTTACTGTGTTTGGTGGGTCGCTCTCTGAGACTCACGCAGAAAAAATAGTGAAAGTGATGGACTTGGCTATGAAGAATGGTGTGCCCGTCATAGGCTTGAATGATTCAGGCGGTGCGCGCATTCAAGAAGGGGTAGTCTCGCTGGGCGGCTATGCCGATATTTTTTATCGCAACGTGATGGCTTCAGGAGTAGTCCCACAGATTTCTGCTATCATGGGGCCGTGCGCAGGTGGTGCGGTTTACTCTCCTGCCATGACCGATTTTATTTTCATGGTGGAGAATACATCCTTTATGTTTGTGACAGGGCCTAACGTGGTGAAAACAGTAACCCACGAGAATGTAACTGCCGAAGAATTAGGCGGAGCATCTACACATAGTACCAAAAGTGGTGTTACTCATTTTGCTTGCGCGAATGAAGTAGAGTGCTTGAACCAAATCAAACAGCTTTTTAGTTACATCCCGCAAAACTGTGAAGACGATGCGCCTCGCTTGCCTTACATTGCCAAAGATGAGAAGCGACCCGCATTGAATACTATCATCCCAGAAAATCCCAATCAGCCGTATGACATGCGTGAGGTGATCAATGGCATTTTAGATGAAAATTCTTTTTTTGAGGTGCATAAGAATTTTGCGGAAAACATTGTTGTAGGCTTTGCACGATTGGCTGGGAGAAGCATTGGTATCGTAGGTAATCAGCCCGCTTCTTTGGCGGGAGTGTTGGATATTGATTCAAGCGTAAAGGCCGCTCGCTTTGTTCGTTTCTGTGATTCGTTCAATATTCCATTGTTAGTATTGGAAGATGTTCCTGGATTTCTTCCTGGCACCGATCAAGAGTGGAACGCCATCATCACCAACGGAGCAAAGTTATTGTATGCATTTAGTGAGGCCACCGTGCCACGTGTAACGGTGATTACACGCAAAGCGTATGGAGGTGCGTATGACGTGATGAACAGCAAGCACATCGGTGCCGATATGAACTACGCTTGGCCAACAGCCGAGATTGCCGTAATGGGCGCAAAAGGCGCGGCTGAAATTATTTTCAAGAAGGAAATTTCAGAAGCCGCAGACAAAGAGGCCAAGCTGGCCGAAAAAGTAGAAGAGTACACACAAAAATTTACCAATCCATACCGTGCTGCATTCCGTGGCTACATTGATGAAGTCATTTTCCCCGATCAAACTCGTGAGAAGTTGATCAGGGCTTTTCAAATGCTGGAAAACAAAGTAGCCGTGTTGCCTAAGAAGAAGCACGGCAATATTCCGTTATAAAAATCATGCGGAGAATAAGAGGTTTATTCTCCGCATGATTTGCGGAGAATATATTGTTAATCTCCGCAAATTCCATTATATTTACCGCATAATTTGCGGAGAATGCCCAAATACATCCATTTAATAAAAAGCTGGCCTGATTTTACTTGGGCTCACGAGCAGCTCGTGCATCCACTCGCGGCAGTGCGGCACAAGCAAGGGCGGTTATTGGGTAAGTTAGAAGGTTTGGGCTTTCAGCTTCAGGCGGAGGCATCCTTGGGCAATTTGGTATTGGATGTGATGAAGTCGAGTGAGATAGAAGGTGAGAAGTTGCCGATGGATCAAGTTCGCTCATCCATCGCACGCAAGTTGGGCATGAAGGTAGCGGGCTTGGTCCCTGCTGATAGAAATGTAGATGGCGTAGTGGAGATGATGCTTGATGCAACCCAAAAATATGAAAAACCTCTCACCAAAGAACGATTGTTCAGTTGGCACGGAGCATTATTCCCGACAGGAAGAAGCGGCTTATACAAAATACAAGTGGCTGCTTGGCGCAATGCCGAAGGCGACCCCATGCAAGTGGTATCTGGTGCGATGGGCAAAGAGCGTGTGCATTTTGAAGCACCCGAGGCCGCGC
>JAAFHY010000022.1 GCA_013298505.1 Cytophagales bacterium | reverse complement strand
GCTGTCGTTTACGGGCTACGCCCTATTCATACTTTTTATCTCAAACCCAGTTGCTAATGCGTGGGTCTTTTTGTTGACAGTGGGGCTGGTGGCTTGGGGCTTTTCGGCATCGCTTACCATTCTATCGAGCATTGCCGCAAAAGCAAGCAACAGCAATGTGCTAATGACGCTACTGAGTTTTCCGGTGGTCATTTCTATTTTGCTAATAGCCATAAAAATCACAAAAAATTGCGTTGACGGCTTAGAGGCTAGCACCAACTATGACGAGCTGATAACCCTAGCTGCAATAAATTGCTTGGTTACCGCCATGTCGTACTTATTGTTCCCGTATATTTGGCGGAGTTAAATTTGAGAATATATTTTAACAAATAGTACGATTAGTACGATTTGGCCACCACGACACTAAGGCACAGAGAAATGCAATGTTTTTTGAATTTAGATATAATAGAAATCTAGTGTCTTGTGCCTTCGTGAGAATTATGTGTAAAGCCTGTTGAAAATAATAGTTTCTGAAGTTTTTGAAAGATGAAAAAGAATTGGTGGAAAATTTTATCTGCTGCGCTGCTGGTTTACACCCTTTTGGGCGGGCTATTATTTGCTGTACCCCGGCTTAACATTGTAAACGAAACCATTCGCGCACTTTACTTCCACGTACCCATGTGGTTTGCCATGGTGTTTATGTTTATCGCTTCTACTTATTACGCCATTCTTTACTTAAGAAAGCCAGTCATCACTTACGATACCTACTCTATTTCTTTTGCTACCGTTGGTTTGGTGCTGGGCTTGCTCGGCATTGTTACTGGTATGATTTGGGCAAACTATACCTGGGGCTCGCCTTGGCATGGCGATCCAAAACAAAACGGAGCGGCCATTGCCTTACTGGTCTACTTCGCCTATTTTATTTTAAGAGGATCTATAACGAATCAAGAACAAAAAGCAAGACTGAGTGCTGCATATAATGTTTTTGCATTTGCCGCGATGATCCCGTTGATTTTTATCATTCCTCGGATGACTAGCTCCATGCACCCTGGAAGCGATGGCAACCCAGGATTTAATACCTACGATCTGGACAATAAGATGAGATTGGTTTTTTATCCAGCCGTTGTGGGTTGGATTTTAATGGGGACCTGGATAGCAACCTTGCTGATCAGAATAGAACTGGTAAAAGAAAAAATTGAAGAATTAGAAGATGAACAAACTCGCTAAACTAATTACCCTTTTCGGGTTGAATTTGCTTTGCTTTTCGGCTACAGCGCAAGATGCAGAGATGGCCGATGCCATGCGTGCAAATGGAAAAATCTACGTGGTAGTGGCAATCGTATTGGCCATTTTGTTGGGCGTTATCGGCTACCTTGTTTCGATTGACCTAAAAGTAGGTAAACTTGAAAAACGCCTTCGCGATAAGAAGTAGTTTTTTAACAACCTAAGTGCCTGATTTTAATCTTACCTTTGCCCAATTAAAATTGCTTTTATGAAGAAGTCTTACCTACTCGCCATTGCGGTTATTGCAGTAGCCATTGTTATCATTATCTCCACCGCTGGCGATGCCAGTACATATGTAAATTTTGAGCAAGCCTACCAACTTGCCTCTACAGGCAGCTCAACCCAAGTACACGTGGTGGGGCAACTACCAAAAGATGCCGATGGCGTGATTACAGGTATCGAGAAAAGTGCCGATAACCTTGCCTTCTCATTTATTTTGATTGACGACAACAACAAAGAACAAAAAGTATATTACAACGAGCCCATGCCTCCCGACTTTACACGGTCAGAAAAAGTGGTGGTAATCGGTAACTATCAAAACAACTCCTTCATTGCAAAAAAGATTTTGTTGAAGTGCCCTTCTAAGTATCAAGAACAAAAATTAAATGCGGGTGTTTAACTAATTTGAAAATGAATCAATTTGAAAATAAGTCGCTGCACCAACCAATTCTTTTTTTCAAATCAGTCAATTTTTAAATTTTCAAATTGAGTATGCATTACCTCATTGGCAACCTCGGCCATCTCTCTGCTATTGCTGCGTTTGTCACTTCATTGCTTAGCGCTTTTGCTTATTGGCGAGCCACTACACATAATGATTTAAAGACGAAAATCGGATGGCTTCAAAATGGCCGCGCGGCTTTCTACCTTCATACGTTAGCAGTACTAGGCATTATTAGCACTTTGTTTACTATCATCTACCAACATTATTTTGAATATCACTACGCCTACTCACATTCTTCTCTTCATTTGCCTGGGCAATACATGCTGTCTTGCTTTTGGGAAGGCCAAGAGGGAAGCTTTTTGTTGTGGATGTTTTGGCATTCGGTAATTGGCATTGCGCTTATCAAAACACAAAAATCGTGGGAAGCACCCACCATGGCTGTGTTTGCGCTCGTACAAGCTTTTTTGGCCTCCATGATTTTAGGAGTAGTCATTCCCGGCATCAATTTAAAATTGGGCAGTTCACCATTCATCCTTCTCCGCGATGCCATGGATGATCCGATCTTTAAACTTCAGCCTGATTTTATTCCAAAAGATGGGAACGGACTAAATGCTTTACTTCAAAATTATTGGATGGTCATTCACCCTCCCACCTTATTCTTAGGCTTTGCGCTAACACTCCCTCCTTTTGCTTTTTGTATGGCTGGCTTGTGGCAAAAAAAATATACCGAGTGGATTAAGCCCGCACTTCCGTGGACTTTGTTAGGAGCAGGCATTTTAGGATTGGGTATTTTGATGGGTGGGTATTGGGCGTATGAAACCTTAAACTTCGGTGGTTATTGGAATTGGGATCCTGTAGAGAATGCCATCTATGTGCCATGGTTAATTATGGTTGCTTCACTACATACTATGATTACCTACAAAAATAGCGGCACCGCGTTAAAGAGCTCGATTGCATTGGTAATCGCAGTTTTTGTTTTGTTGCTGTACTCTACTTTTTTAGCGCGAAGCGGAATTTTGGGAGATTCATCGGTACATTCATTTACTGACTTAGGTCTTTCTGGGCAATTGCTCATTTATCTTTTATTCTTTGCACTTGCGGCTATTGTGTTGGCAAGCTTTCGCTGGAAAGAAATACCTTCTACCGAAA
The DNA here is from genome assembly GCA_013298505.1 of Cytophagales bacterium. Lineage (GTDB taxonomy): Bacteria > Bacteroidota > Bacteroidia > Cytophagales > Cyclobacteriaceae > ELB16-189. The sequence continues at coordinate 36,107 of JAAFHY010000022.1, read as the reverse complement.
AAGAAATCTCCACTTACTCGCGCGAGTTTTGGATTTTTCTGGGAGCCACTACGCTTTGCTTGATGGGCTTCCAAGTTTTGTTGCCCACTTCTATACCAGTCTACAATAAAATAATGGGTTGGTTTGGTGGGCAATCGAATCTCGCACCTCCAGCCAATCAAGTAGAATTTTACTCTAAGTTTCAATTATGGTTTGGCGTAGCTGTTGCGTTTATATCTGGCACTGGGCAATTTTTTTGGTGGAAGAAAATAGACAAACAAAAATTAAAAGCAGAATTGATTACGCCTGTGTTGCTAACACTACTTGTTTTTGCATTAGTAATTGCAGTAGCCAAAGTTTACAACATCGCCTACTTGGTACTTACCTTGGCGGGAATTTACTTGATCATCTCTAACCTAAAAGTGTTGATTACCATTGCAAAGCTAAACCCAAAACTTTCGGGTGGAGCTATTGCACACATTGGGGTTGGCATGATGCTTATCGGTGTGATGTTTTCTGCGGGCTACTCAAAAGTGGTTTCACTCAATAACACAGGCATGCTCATCTCAAAAGATTTGCCAACTGAGTTCAACCGCGATAACCTTTTGCTCTTCATCAACGAGCCACGGTCGATGGCGGGCTATGATATTGAATACCGGGGCGAGCGCGTAGAACCACGGCACAAGGGCGGCTATGTAAACAAAAACGATATTGAACTTACACTCGATCCGTTTAAAGTAGTAGCCAAAAAAGATATTATTTTCAGCGGAGAAAAATTATATCAGGTAAAAGATACGTTTGAGATTTATCCTGAAAATACCTATTACGAAATTGAATTGCGAAAAGATGGGAAAGTAGCCGCTTCGCTTTTTCCTCGTGTACAAATCAACCCGGCTATGGGCGGTTTTTTAGCTTCGCCCGACATAAAAAGAAAAGCCACTCGCGATCTATACACTCACGTTTCTCTTCCTATGAACCGCGAAGAAGAGCCCGAATGGGAAAAGCTTGAAGAGGTAAAAGTAAAAGCGGGCGAAGAATTTTTTATCAACTCAAAATATGCTGCCACACTACAAGAAATAAATCGAATTGAAGAAATAGAAGGAGTAACACTTGCCCAACAAGATGTGGCCGTTCAAGCAAAAATAAATATTCAGGGCGAACACGAAGTTTTTATTGCCGATCCAATCTTTCTTATTAAAGACAAAACTCAGGTTGGGCGCTTGCCATCAGAGATAAATGATTTAGGCGTAAAAATTACCCTGCTGAATATCTTGCCTGAAACAAATGAATTTCTGTTGGGCATCAACTCACGGCAAAAAGATTGGGTGGTAATCAAAGCCCTCGAAAAACCACTCATCAATGTTTTATGGCTCGGTACACTCGTGCTGATGATTGGCTTTGCTATGGCGATGGTGAGAAGGTTTAGCGATTTGAAATAAGCAACTGCCTTTGCGATCACCAACTGGGGATTTGCGCTGAGCGAAGCAATCTCCAATCTTGGGGTTACTGATTAAAACTTCAAATCACCGCAACAACTCCCTTGAAATCACCATTTTTTGAATTTCAGTTGTGCCTTCGTAAATCTGGGTAATCTTGGCATCGCGCATTAGGCGCTCTACATGAAACTCTTTTACATAGCCATAGCCACCGTGAATTTGCACGGCTTCGGTGGTTACTTCTTGCGCAATTTGCGAAGCGAACAACTTGGCCATGGCAGCAGCCTTTACAAAATCCTTTTTCTGATCTTTTAAGTATGCCGCCTTCCAAATCAACAAGCGTGCTGCATCAATTTTGGTAGCCATATCGGCCAGCTTAAACTGGGTAGACTGATGTTCGGATAAATGCTTGCCAAATGCTTTGCGCTCTTTAGAATATTTCAATGCCAATTCATAGGCGCCTGCAGCAATGCCTAGTGCTTGAGCCGCAATACCTATTCTTCCTCCGTTCAGGGTTGTCATCGCAAACGTAAATCCAAATCCATCTTCGCCTATGCGATTTGCCTTCGGCACTTTAACATCGGTAAACATCAACGAATGTGTGTCGCTGCCGCGAATACCCATTTTATCTTCTTTCTTTCCTACCACAAAGCCAGGCATTCCCCTCTCTATAATCAACGCATTAATCCCCTTGTGCTTTTTCTCTGGGTGCGTTTGAGCAATCACAATATAAACACTCGCACTTTTTCCATTCGTGATCCAATTCTTTGTTCCATTCACAATATAATGGTCTCCTTTATCTTCGGCTGTGGTACGTTGGCTAGTAGCATCTGAGCCTGCTTCTGGCTCCGACAAGCAGAAAGCACCGATCATTTCCCCAGTAGTAAGTTTCTTTAGATATTTCTCTTTCTGCTCTTCAGTACCAAACTGTTCTAAACCCCAGCACACCAACGAATTGTTTACCGACATACAAACCGAAGCAGAAGCATCTACCTTAGAAATCTCTTCCATAGCCAGCACATACGAGACGGAGTCCATTCCTCCTCCATTATACTTTGGGTCGGTCATCATGCCCATAAAGCCAAGTTCACCCATTTTCTTGACCTGATCGGCAGGAAATTTCTGTTCGTTATCACGATCAATAACGCCCGGGAGTAAGTCGTTTTGTGCAAAATCTCTCGCAGCTTGTTGAACTGATAGCTGCTCTTCGGTAAGTTCAAAATTCATAGTCTTGTAATCATTTATTGTCAATAACAATGATAGTGGTTAAAATGATTTGAACGAGCGTTTGGATAGCGAAAAATATTTTGAGTAGACATTACTTACAGTCTTCACCTACCTAACAGCGGTCAATCAGTACGATATTTTAGTACCTTACAGCACCAAAAATTACGATGCATGGCAGTATACGGCAATCACTACTTCTGCAAAGCATTTCAAATCTTAGTAACGCACTCACCTAGTTCTTAAATAAAATCAAGAATCAAGCTGAATTGCTATGTGAAATTTGATGATAAAGATACTGATTAGTCGAAAGATTAAGTTCTTTTATCAACTTACAATTAACTTGCGAATATGAAAAATAGCGTTTTTGTTGAAGGTTCGAAATTAAAAAATTTAAACAGTGGATTAGGGCAATTTACGCTTCATCTGATTAATTCCATTTTGCAAAAAAAAGAATCCTTTGACGTTTCCTGCTACCTACCAAAATCAAATGAAGGTATATTCTCAAATTCAGTAAATTACATTCACACATCGCCATGGCATCGCATTTTTGGTGTGAGTACCCAAGCTACCATCTGGCATTGGCTGTATCAAGGCTCTCCGTACTGGCCAAAAAATAAAAACACGAAGGTAATATTGACCATTCACGATCTTAATTTTCTGTATCAATACAAAGGGTGGAAGCAAAGAAAGGCTTTGCATTATCTTCAACGGCAGGTAGATCGCGCTGATCAAATTGTAACCATTTCACAGTTTACGCAAAATGAAGTTTTAAAAAATTTAAAGCTCAAAGAACAATCTATTTCTGTTATTTATAATGGCGTAGATACTTCCCTCAACAATCCGACAAAACCCAAGATTGATATTCATCAAAAATATCTTTTTGCGATAGGCATTGTAGCGGCTAAAAAAAACTTTCATGTTTTAATTCCTGCGCTGGCCAAACTTAAAGATTTAGCACTGATCATTGCAGGCAATTGTAGTAGCCCTTACGCCAAATCCATTCAACAAACTATAGATAGAATGGGATTGAGTGACCGGATACACTTATTGGGAGAAGTGACGGAGAACGAAAAAACTTGGCTATATAAAAATTGTGAAGGTCTTGTATTCCCTTCATTATCTGAAGGTTTCGGATTACCGGTTGTGGAGGCAATGCGCTTTGGTAAACCTGTGTTTTGTTCAAACCTCACTTCTCTCCCCGAAATTGCAGGTGAGTTGGGCTACTACTTTAATGATTTTGATGCCGATCACATGGCCAGTTTAATTCTTTCTGGATTATCCGATTTTTCAATGCATCAGCACAAAAGCGAGCAGACAGTTGCTTGGTCGCATCAGTTTTCGTGGCAAAAAGCAGCCGAAAAATATTTAAGTTTATATGCATCTTTGCATTAAAAAATAGCAGCGTGCATGCAGCGTAAATATCAGGTAGCGGTAATCTTATTGAACTACAATTCAAGTGATTTTACGCTTGATTGTGTTGATTCAATTATTAAAAACACGCACGCCAATCTGTCTTTTCAAATTATTATAGTCGACAATAATTCATCTTGGCAAGAATACGAGAAGCTAGATAAACTGAAAGAAAAGAGCGAAGTTACCGTGGTAAGAAGCCGAATCAACACTGGCTTTTCAGGAGGGAATATGTTTGGCTCTCAATGGGCCGATGCCGAGTATTATTATTATTTGAATAACGATTGCATTTTACTCAACGATTGCTTGGAATTACTTTTCCGATTTTCAGAACAAAACCAACAAGTGGGCATTTGTTCAGGAGAAATGTACAATGCAGAGGGCAACTATGAATATAACTTTAGATATTTTCCTACTTTAAAACTAAAGTTGCTTGGCTCGGGGCTTCTTCGATTGTTTAAGCCAGACCACTACTTGAACAAAAGAATTCAATTACAAAAACCTACGAAAGTTCAGCTAGTAAGTGGAAGCTCTATGTTTATTCGTGCCACTGCCTTCGAGGCAATTGGAGGGTTCGACACAAATTATTTTCTATACTGCGAAGAAGAAGATATCGCATTGCGAATGTTGAAAAGTGGATATTTTACCTATTTGGTTCCGGAAGCAAAGTATCAGCATTTTGAAAGTAAAAGTTCGCAAAGTGATGCACCGCTGAAATTGCCTTTTCTTAAAGAATTCTACATTTCATTGTTTTATTATTTCCAAAAAAACTATGGCACATCATATCGACTAGCCATGCAATTGTTTTATTTTTTAAAGACCATTCGAAAGTTTTACATCAATAAAAGCTATGCTACGCTCGCATTATTTATCGGAGCCGGTGCCAACGTAAATGAAAGCTTACGATTCAAACAGAAAATGGGCTCGCTTACGAATAAAAAAAACTAGATGAATTCGTTGAAAGAGAAACCTCTTGTTTCGATTGTTTTAGCCAGTTATAACGGGGAGAAATATTTAAAGCTGCAACTTGACAGTCTTTTTAATCAAACATACGCTGCCATTGAAGTAATTGCTGTTGACGACTTTTCTACAGATGGGACATTTACAATTCTGAGCGAATATGCCAGAAGGTTCTCGAATATGAGAGCCATTCAAAATCAAACCAACCTGGGCTATGTTAAAAATTTTGAAAAGGGATTTCAACTTGCCAACGGTCAATACGTAGCCCCTTGCGATCAAGATGATATTTGGATGCTGGATAAAATAGAAACATTGGTCAATCAAATTGGCAATGCCCCGATAGTTTATTCTGATTCGCTTTTAATCGACCATGATGGAAACATACTCAACCGAAAACTATCAGACATAAAACATCTGCAAAATTTTACCACCTGTCTTAACTATGCCATCGGTGGCTCAGCTCCTGGGCACGCGATGTTGATTCAACGAAAAGTATTAGACGCCTGCTACCCGTTTCCAAAACACATTCCACACGATTATTGGATTGGCTTTGTAGCGTTGTTTTTTGGACCAATTGTTTTTTTACCAAATACTTACATCCTTTACCGCCAGCATGCGAGCAACGTATTTGGAGTATCACTGGCACCAGGAAGATTGAAAAAACCAAGTGATAAAAAAGCAGAAGCTGTTGAGAAAGCACGAAAACGAATGCAGGCGCTCTTTGAAAAATGTCCAGATGGATTGCCCGAAAAAATAGTTTTAAGTAAACTTCTCAAATCGTACCAAAGCTTTTCGCTTCGCAATAATTGGAACCGGATGCTTCTTTTCCTTACGTACAATCAGGAAATGCTATCTTTTAAAAAAAGAAATGCTATGCGCAGGTATTTATTTAGTTTTAAAATGTTTTTCAAAATAGTTTGACTTTTAATTACATTCATCAAAATCTAAGTAGAACTTACATTTTTTATTTACTATCCATTTAGTTTTTCATTCAAATAATCGTTCAAAATCAATGTCAAAATCAAATAATTATTACCAAGGGAATAGAAGCGAAATGCTCAGGTTCATTCCATCAGGATCAAAAAAAGTATTAGAAATCGGCTGTGGCGAAGGGAATTTCGGAGCCCTATTAAAAAAAGAATTAAATGCCGAAGTCTGGGGGGTTGATTACGAACCGGACAGAATTACTATAGCCAAAAACAAACTTGACAAGGTTTTTTGTGGAGACGTTGCTATTCTACTAAGTCAACTACCCAACAATTATTTCGATACAATTGTATGTAACGATGTATTGGAACACTTAGTAGACCCTTACCAGGTACTGAAAGGGCTGCAAGAAAAATTAACTTCGGATGGAGTTGTTGTCAGCTCTATTCCAAATATTAGATACTTTAGAAATTTTTACGATTTGATCTTTAGAAAAAATTGGGACTATACTGAAAATGGAGTTATGGACTTTACTCATCTGCGCTTTTTTACCATCAACAGTATTCGAAAGATGTACGAGAATCTTAATTATTCAGTCGTCAAGTTGGAAGGAATTCACCCAACTAAATCGCTCAAAGCGCTTATCCCTGTTTTTCTTACCTTCGGATATTGCTCTGACATTAAATACATTCAGTTTGCCACTGTTGCCAAAATTAAAAAAGCTAATACTCCATCAAATGAGGTGAAGAAAGCATAAGGCTTTTCATCCGCTAAATAATGTTTGATTCAATCTTGTTGCAATGAAAATAGCAGCCCATATTACTTTTTATTTTGTTGAAAGCCGTCTAAAGTTTCTTCGAGAGGTTATTAAAAATTTGGAATTATTACCACATGAGGTGAATATCTTTATTTATTGTAATGAAGATGTAAATGATTATATCGAATCAAATAAAGTGGTTTTAAAGGTTTATCCATACAAGAAAACTAAGTTGCTTGGATACAATAACGGAATCTGGAATTCATTAGGAATGACACAATTTGTACACCCTTACTATCTGTCGTGGGAAAACCGGAAAATTATTACAAGTATTGTAGATGACTATGATATTCAGATTTATTTGGAAGATGATATAGCCTTTACAAATGATAATTTGAATTATTGGCTTTCTCATAAAGATATTTGTATTGCGCATTCTTATAATCTTGGATTTTTAAGATTTGAAAAGGATTTGTCCAATCAGCTATTTCTAACAGACCCAAACACCATTCCCACCAAACAGATTAAAATCAAAAATCAGCACTTTATTGTGAATGACGTAAATCCATATTGTGGATTCTGGATTTATGATCGTGCCGAACTCTTACAGTTTGTAAAATCAAAAGAATGGAACTTTAAATTTAAAGGATTAGCTATACGCGAAAAGTCTGCGATTGGATGGCATGGCTCCATGATGAAACGATATATAAATACCATCATCCCGATTAGTTCTGAAAATGATAAAAAATTACTAGCTAATGAATGTTTAGTTCACCACCTACCAAATAACTACATTGGCCATTCGGTTCACTGCCAAATTAAAGTAATTAGTTTGCCAGCCTCAAAATTTGAAATGAAACCGAAATGAAAGTAGCCGGCTTTACCATGGTGCGCAATGCGGTGAAGTACGATTACCCTGTAGTGGAAGCGATTACTTCGGTACTGCCTTTGTGCGATGAGTTTATTGTAGCCGTTGGTAATTGCGAGGACGAAACACTGGCCTTGATTGAAAGTATCGGGTCACCTAAGATAAAAATTATTCATACGATTTGGGATGATACGCTTCGCGAAGGCGGCCGCACTTTTGCCTTAGAGACAGACAAAGCTTTTCAGGCCGTATCGCCCGATGCTGATTGGGCATTTTACATTCAGGCCGATGAAGTCGTCCATGAAAAGTATCACGAGCTCGTGCGGCAGGCCATGATCAAGTATAAAGATAATCATTCGATTGACGGCCTCCTCTTTCATTATAAACACTTTTACGGATCGTATGATTATGTGGGCGAATCGTGGAATTGGTACCGAAGAGAGATTCGCGTGGTACGAAATGATCAGCATATTTTTTCCTATCGCGATGCCCAAGGTTTTCGCAAAAAGCCAAACGACAAGCTACGGGTTAAGCTAATCGATGCGTTCATTTATCATTACGGATGGGTACGCGATCCGCGTGCGATGGTGCACAAACAGCGTGCCTTCACAAGCTATTATCATAACGACCAGTGGCTGGAAGAAAATCTAGCTAAAGCCAGCGAATTTGATTACGGCAACATCGGCTCGCTGGAGCTTTTTACAGATACACACCCAGCAGTGATGAAAGAGCGCATTGCACGCAAAAACTGGAAATTCGATTTCGATGTATCAAAAAAAAACTACTCATTCAAAGAGCGCATAAAACGCCTTTTAGGCTTTCGCATAGGCGAGTACAAGAATTATAAAATCGTTTAGGCTTCGCGTTTCAGAATCAGGTTTCTTTGCTACTTTTACCTATTCATGGAATTGGAAGAACTACCCAAACAGCACTATTCTGATAAAGTAAAGTCAGAGATTTTCAATAATGAATTTCTGCCTCATATCAACTCAATGTATAACTTCGGCTATCGACTTACGCTCGATCGCGATGACGCCAAAGACCTTGTACAAGACACTTATTTAAAAGCCTACCGGTTTATAGAATCATTCCAAAAAGGAACTAATGCAAAGGCTTGGCTGTTCCGGATCTTGAAAAATAGCTTTATTAACGATTACCGGAAAAAAAGCAAAGAACCGACAAAAGTAGATTATCAAGAAGTAGAAACGTATTATAATTCAGATGAGGTAGACCGACAAATCACTCCAGATCTGCGGATAGAATCTTTGAAAGATATGATCGGAGATGAAATATCAAATGCATTAAACTCATTGGATGTGGATTTTAAGACAGTAATTATACTATGCGACTTAGAAGGATTTAAATATGAAGAGATGGCCAAAATTTTGGATATCCCCATCGGCACCGTGCGTAGCAGGTTGCACAGAGCAAGAAATCTGCTGAAAGAAAAACTGAGCGAGTATGCCAAATCAATGGGTTATAATAAAGCATAGTGTATGAACAATCTCAATCCTTTTGCTAAACCAGATCATTCCAAACCTACTTGCATGGAAATGTTGCAAACCATTTTAGATGGCGAGGCAACACGCGATCAAAAAGAATATTTCAAAGCGCACATGGACCATTGCATGCCATGCTATAAATCGTACGACTTAGATATGGCACTCAAGCAACTCGTTCAATCAAAGTGCTGTGGTGGCGAAGCCCCAAGTGATCTGATCCAAAAAATAAAAAATCAAATCGAACAAAAATCTTCGTAGCCAATGGCCGGTAAAGCCCTCATTTTCTCTGCCCCATCTGGTTCTGGCAAAACTACTATCGTAAAATACTTACTTGAAAACAATTCAGACCTTGGTTTTTCCATTTCAGCCTCTACCCGCGATAGACGCGGAAGAACTGAACAAGATGGCAAAGATTATCACTTCTTATCGCCCGAAGAATTCAAAGAGAAAATTGATGCCAATGAGTTTATAGAATGGGAAGAAGTGTATGCCGGCAATTTTTATGGCACACTCAAATCAGAAATAGAGCGCATTTGGACTGAAGGAAAAAATGTAATTTTTGATGTAGATGTAAAAGGAGGAATCAACCTAAAAAAATATTTTGGCGATAAAGCTTTGGCGATTTTTGTAAAAGTTCCTTCTATTGAAATACTTGCCGAGCGCCTGAACTCGCGCGGCACCGAAACCGAAGAGAGCCTATCACGAAGATTGTTCAAAGCAAAATTTGAAATGTCGTTTCAAGATAAGTTTGATGTTGTGTTACTGAATGAAGACTTGAGTAAGTCCGTGGCCGAAGCGCAGACGCTATACGATCAATTCAAAAAGGCATAGCTTGATAAACACCCATGCAAAAAATCGGTCTCTTTTTCGGCTCATTCAACCCAATTCATGTTGGGCATCTGATCATTGCCAATGTAATGGCCGAAAATACTGACCTTGATAAAGTATGGTTGGTGGTATCTCCTCAAAACCCGCTCAAGCCAAGCAAAGGGTTATTGCACGAGTTTGATCGTTACGACATGGCCAAAGCAGCCGTGGCCGATCATTATAAAATTGAAGTGTCGGATGTAGAGTTTCATCTTCCGAAGCCAAGTTATACCATTCACACGCTGGCTCATCTTACTGAAAAACATCCTATAAAAGAATTTAAGGTGATCATTGGCGAAGACAATCTCGAAAATTTTAAGAAGTGGAAAAACTACGAGCAAATTTTAGAGCAATTTGGCTTATACGTCTATCCGCGCCCTACTGTAACAAACAGTGAATTAAATCGTCATCACCATGTTAAAATGATTGAAGCACCGTTGTTGGATATTTCAGCTACCTACATTCGGCAATGCATCAAAACTAATAAATCTATTCGTTACCTCGTTCCCGAAGCGGTAGAGAATATGATTCGCAGTAAAAATTTTTACGGCTAGCACATCATCTTTAGACAACCTAAACTTGCTTACTTGCGTCTATCTGTGATATGAAATCTTTTTTTACAGCATTCTTGACACTTCATCTCTTTTTTTCAACATCCGCTTTAGCAGGAGGAATAAGAGGAACTATTAAAGGAGACGATGGAGCGATCCTCGCATTTGCCAGCGTATTCGTTAAGCAAACATCTGCTGGGGGCGCCACCGATATGGAGGGAAGGTTTGAATTATCGCTACCACCCGGTCAATACGATGTGCTGTTTCAATATTTAGGATACGAGACTACTCAACGGAAAATTGAAGTGGGAAGTGGCTTTGTAGATTTAAACATTGTGCTAAAAACACAAGTAGTGGTTTTGCAAAATGTAATTATCAAAGCAGGCAAAGAAGATCCCGCCTATACCATTATGCGCAAAGCTATTAGCAAAGCCAAGTATCACACGCAACAACTAGACAACTATACCGCTAAAGTTTATATAAAAGGAAAAGGTCAATTGAAAGATTATCCATGGTTTGCAAAAAAAGCAGTAGAAAAAGAGGGCATAACCAAAGACCGCGTGTTTATCTCAGAATCGGTTAGCGAAATAAAATATACACGCCCCAATAAGTTTGAGGAAAAGGTGATTGCCGTTTACACCAAAGGCAAAGACCGCAACACATCTCCGAATCAATTTGTGTTTGGCAGTTTTTATGAATCCGAAATTGCAGAAGTGGTTTCACCACTTTCACCAAAAGCATTTTCGTACTATAAGTTTGAATACTTGGGCTCGTTTAAAGACAATCAATACGAGATCAGCAAAATAAAAGTAACACCCCGATCAAATGGTGATAATGTGTTTGAGGGAATTATTTTTATTGTAGAAGACTGGTGGACTATTCACAGCTTAGATATGCGCACCGTAAAACTGGGGATAAAATTCAAAGTGAAACAGATTTATAATCCCATCGAAGACAAAGCATGGCTACCTATTTCTCAGCAATTTTTTGTGGATGGTAAGGTATTTGGTTTTGAATTTACTGCCGAGTACTTGGCTACCTTAAAAGATTACAAAATCACACTCAACCCTGATCTGGTAGTAGCTGAAATGAAAGTGATTGACGAAAAAATCGAAAAAGAAGAAGCAAAAAAAATTCAGAAAAAATTCAGTAAGAAAGATCAGCAAATTCAAGAGCGGCTTGCCTCTGGCAAAGAAGTAACCAATAAAGAGCTGCGCCAGATGGTGCGCGAGTACGAAAAGCAAGAACAAAAAGAAACCAAAGAACCCGAGGTGCTTTCAGAAAGTACTTTTAAGGTAGATTCGGCAGCATACAAAAAAGATTCAACCTTTTGGGCAGATATGCGCCCGGTAGCCCTTTCAAAACAAGAAGAACGAGGCTATCAAATTAACGATAGCATTGCAGTAGTCAATAAGCAAAAAGAAGAAGGCGACACACTAAAATCCCGCAAGGGGAAAAAGGGATTTAGACCCACCGATTTATTGGTTGGAAACAGCTATCGTATCACGAAAACTTCCGATTTTAGAATTCATTTTCCGTACGGAGGGTTTAATACAGTAGAAGGTTTCAATCTTATTTATAGAACTAGTTTTTACAAACGCTGGGTAATTAAAGAAAAACAAGATACCACCAAACGCCCGCAAACCGCTCGCTTGGAAATAAGCCCCATTGCACGATACGCTTTTTCGCGGCAGATACTTACCGGCAAGCTGCGTGTTGAGTTTCGTAATTTCGATAAGCGCATTACACTCGAAGGAGGAAGGTATGTGGAGCAGTACAATTCAGATGAGCCTATTCATTCATTTGTAAATACAGTTACTTCTCTTTTCGCTGGCGACAATTGGATGAAGCTTTATCAGCAAGATTTTGTCGATCTTAAATATCGCCAGCGGATTGATGATAAATTTACCGTCACCTCGGCTTGGTCGCTCTCACGAAGATACGAACTAGACAACCGATCAGACTATACGTTCTTTTCTGGCAACAAAGAAAACTATCGCCCCAATGCACCTGTCAATGTAGAAACCCTCAATACCGGCTTTGCCGATAACACAGCATTTACTGGAGCGGTAGGTATTGAAGCTAGGCCTTGGCAAAAATACCGCATTCGTAATGGGAATAAATTCCGAATTCAAAACTCATCGCCAATCTTTACATTAAACTACAAGAAAGGATTCGATGGTGTGCTGGGAAGTGACGTTAATTTTGATTTGATAGAAGCAGGTATTCGTCAGCAAATCAAGGTTGGTATTCGTGGTACCTTTGATTTCAATCTAAAAGCTGGAAAATTCTTGAATGCTGATAAGCTTTACTTTATGGATTATAAGCATTTTTTAGGAAACAAAACACCTATCATCACTACCGATCCGGTTGGCAGTTTCCGATTGATGGATTACTATTTGTATAGCACCAGAGACCAATACCTATCCGTAAGCGCGCATTATCATTTTAGAAAATTTTTGATTACACGAATACCCTTTATAAGGCTCATGGGAGTGCAAGAAAATTTCTTCGTCAACTATCTTAATACGCCATCGTCTAAAAATTTTACAGAACTTGGGTATGGCTTAGATGGTATACTTCGCATATTCCGTCTTGAAGGTGCTGTTGCCTTTAGCAATGGTACTTACCAAGATTATGGGTTTCGTATCGGTATATCGTCAATACTCTCTGTTAACTTTGGCGATTAATCAATAAAGCTCTTTCGATAAAATAATTTCCGATCTTTGAGAAATGTCATTGTCGCTCGAAGATTTTTTTACGCTCCGCAAATCACTACCTGTAATCGATGTACGCTCAGAAGGCGAATTTGAGCAAGGTCATATTGCTGGTGCTATTAATCTACCTTTATTGAATAATGAAGAGCGTGTAGTTGTTGGTACTACTTATAAACGCAATGGCACGCAAGAGGCTATCTATGAGGGCTTTCGTTTGGTAGGCCCCCGATTAAAAAGTATTGTACTTGAAGCTGAAAAAATTTCTTCTGGAAAAGAGGTGCTGGTGCATTGCTGGCGAGGCGGTATGCGCTCCACTAATTTCTGCCAATTTATTGGCATGGCTAAGTTAAAGTCGCACGTACTAAAAGGCGGCTACAAAGCCTATCGACAATTTGCATTAGACTATTTTAAAAAACCACTGGAGCTTACATTAATAGGCGGATGTACTGGAAGCGGTAAAAGTGAGGTGCTTCGTGAATTGGAAAAACAAGGCGAACAAATTTTAGATTTGGAAACACTCGCCCACCACAAAGGCTCAGCCTTCGGCAGTTTGATGCAACCTGCCCAACCGACTACCGAACAATTTCATAATCTGCTATTCGAAAAACTTTTTCGGCTCGATCTCACGAAGCGTATTTGGGTGGAGGATGAATCGATCACCATCGGCAAAGTCTTTCTGCCGCCCGATTTTTGGACTATTATGAAAGCAAGCCCAGTTATTCAGATGGACGTGTCGAAAGAAGTTAGGATTCAACGGTTAGTAGATGAATATGGGTCTGCTGATAAAACAGAATTTTTAGCGGCTATGGACAAAATCATAAAACGCCTCGGAGGCCAGCATTACAAAGCAGCAAAAGAAAGATTGCTGGAAGGAGATATGGCGGCTACGATTGATATTTTACTCACTTACTACGACAAATATTATCTTGGAAGTATTGCCAAAAAAGAGCAAAGAATTAAAACCGTTTTGCCATGGAATGGAGAGGATTCGTTGAGTTTTGTAAGGAAATTAATAATCACATAGGCAATAGTGTGAAAGGGGGTAAAGGAAATTCAATTATGACAAAGAAATATTTTGACAATATTCTATGTTCGCTATGTGACTATGTGGTTCAATTAGAGTAATAGACATCTACAACCACATAGGCACATAGAACACATAGCGGCTAACGTAGAGACTAATTTTCAACCATGACAAAGAAATACTTAGACGAGTTAACCTATCAAATTATTGGTGCTTCCATCGAAGTTCATAAAGCGTTGGGGACAGGACTTTTAGAGAGTGTCTACCATAAATGTTTAAAGCAGGAATTTTCACTAAGGAAGATTTTTTTTGAATCCGAACTCTATGTCCCTGTTGATTATAAAGGCATATCTGTTGACACCGAATTAAGATGCGATCTCCTAGTGGAAGATGCCATCGTTGTAGAATTGAAGGCGGTCGAAGAAATTGCTCCAATCTTTGAAGCCCAATTGTTGACTTACATGAAACTTTTAGAAAAGCCGAAAGGAATATTGATCAACTTCAACTGCGTTAACTTATTTAAAGAAGGGCAAAGAACCTATGTGAACGAATTTTTTAGAAATTTACCAGAATAATAGCAACCACATAGGCACATAGAACACATAGTGGTTAGTAAAGAGATGAAATTAAAAAAAATAGGATTCCCTGCGTTAATCTATGTGCCCTATGTACCTATGTGGTTTAATTGATTAAAATGAACGATATAAAACTCACACAATTTTCTCATGGAGCTGGTTGCGGCTGCAAAATATCTCCTGCCATTCTCGATGCCATGTTGCATTCGGATTTACCCAAAGCAAAATTTCCATCGCTGCTTGTTGGCAATGAATCGAAAGACGATGCTGCTGTTTTTGATCTCGGTGATGGAACTTGCATCGTTAGCACCACAGATTTTTTTATGCCTATTGTAGATGATGCGTTTACCTTTGGATCTATCGCGTCTGTAAACGCCATCAGTGACATTTACGCCATGGGTGGCGAACCTTTAATGGCAATTGCCATTCTAGGCTGGCCGATCAACAAAATCCCAGCGACAGTGGCCAAAGATGTTTTGGAGGGAAGCAGAAAAATTTGCGCAGAGGCAGGCATTCCATTGGCAGGTGGGCATAGTATTGATTGTCCCGAACCTGTGTTTGGTTTGGCCGTTACAGGAAAACTGAAAAAAGAACACTTGAAACGGAACGATACAGCAACAGAAGGTTCATTGCTTTACCTTACAAAACCATTGGGTGTGGGTATCGTCACCACGGCTCAAAAAAAGGGCATTGTAAAAGAACCTCATTTGAAAATGGCAATCGATTCAATGTTAACGTTAAACAAGCTCGGTGCAGACTTTGGTAAACTCCCTTACATCAATGCGATGACCGATGTTACGGGCTTTGGATTACTGGGACATTTAACAGAGGTTTGCGAAGGCAGCAATCTTTCAGCAGAAATTGACTTTGAAAAAGTCCCTAGATTTGATTTCCTAAATGAATATCTTCAACAAAAATCTACACCCGGAGGTACGCAACGAAATTGGGATAGTTATGGAAATAAAATCAGTGCGGCTATTGAAACACAACGAATGATATTGGCCGATCCACAAACAAGTGGGGGTTTACTGGTGTGTGTCGATGCTGATCATCAGACTGAATTTGAATTACTGGCGAAAAATAAAGGTTTGCACCTTACATCGTTTGGGCAATTGACTAAAAAAACGGACAAGGCAGTAATTGTTAAATAAAATTATATGCAAAAGTATTTGATCGCCATTGGCGCAATCACATTGGTGTTGAGTTGTCAATCGAAAAAAGAAAAGAAAGAAACTTCCTCCGATTTAATTGGTTACTCCATCGTTAAAGTTTTTCCTCACGATAAAACGGCTTTCACACAAGGGCTTGTTGTTGAACACGGTCGCCTCTTTGAAAGCACGGGTCAATTTGGAACATCCTGGATTGCGGAGGTCGACATCGCCACTGGCAAACAAGACAAAAAAGTTGTGCTCGATAAAAAATATTTTGGCGAAGGAATCACTATTTTAAACAATAAAATTTATCAACTCACTTGGCAAACAAAAAAAGGGTTTGTCTACAACCTGAAGACCTTCGAAAAAATTAAAGAGTTTGAATATGACCGCGAGGGTTGGGGCATCACCCACGATGGAAAAAATCTCATTGCAAGCGATGGCACCAACAAGCTGTATTTTTTAGATACACTCACGCTAGCCCCTGGCAAAGTGCTGGAAGTAAAAGAGGGTGACAAGCCTGCTGAACAATTGAACGAACTTGAATTTATTGACGGTTTTATTTACGCGAATCAGTGGCAAACAAACTACATTCTAAAAATCGATCCTGCGACCGGAAAAGTTATTGGCCGCATGGACATGACCGAGTTGGCCGAAAAAGTATTTCCTCTCAATCCAAATGCCGATGTGCTAAATGGTATAGCGTACGAGAAAAAAAGTAAGATGTTATTGATCACCGGTAAACTTTGGCCAGCGATGGTGGCGGTAAGATTTAAGTAGACTATAACAGCGTGTCACCCGAAGAACTCACACAACAACTCTGGGAAGCTTCTGAGAATAAAAAAGGATGCCGCATCACGCTCAGCCGTGAACCATTGCCTCGTACGGTTTGTCCCTATGGTGTTTGTACAACTTCTAAAAATCAAATCGTGCTTGTCTGTTGGCAAACTGGCGGTTTCACCAAAGCGGGAGGCAAAGAAGGATATCGCAATCTTCAACTTGATCGAATTATTTCCATTGAAGAATTGGACTGGCATTTTCAAAAACGTACTGACTTCAATCCGCAAGACGTCCAATACAAAGATTGGGTGTATCATTTGTAGGATGGTAACTAATTAAGCACTTAGTATAAAGTGTGCCCAACTCTGTGATTGTACTCATAACAACGAAACTATTTTAAGAATATCTATATTTGATACAATCCGCTATAAGTTTATGCTGAAAGTAAAACTACTCTTTACTTTAATTGCTTTGAATTTTTGTCTTTTGTCTTTGGCCAATGCACAAAGCAATTTTATAGTTATCAATGGGAAGGTTGTCGAGAAAAACAACGGAAAGCCGTTGGCATTTTCTTCTGTATATGTAAAGGGAACAACTATTGGAACGGTCTCAAATGACAACGGTGAATTCAATTTTAACATTCCGCTTACTCATGAAAAGGATACTCTTGTAGTTTCGTACATCGGGTTTCAGAATTTTTATAGAGTAGTGAAAGATGTTTCTAGTCAGATAACCATTCGTTTGAACGAGGCTGTATTGAACTTGGAAGATGTAGCAGTAACATCAAAAAAAGTAACGGGGAATGAAGTTTTTAATCTTGCCGTCAAAAAGATTCTTACGGAAAGTAGAAATGAGGAAGACTACTTCCTTCTAAACGGATTCTATAGGGAGATTCATTCAGACAATGATTTGCAAACAGGAGTAGTGGAATGTGCTCTTGAAATTCGAGCCAAAAATGTTGTAAATGAAATGGAGGATATATTAATACCCCAATTCAGGAAGGTATCTGACAACAAGAAAATGAATGATGAGTTCATAGACTGGAAGGCAGGAAAGAATCATCTATTACTTCTTTTAAATCAAGGAGCAAACTTAGTGCCTCTCGCTAATAGCATAAAACGCACTGTATGGGGAAATAAGATATTTACCATCGAAAAGCTGACTTATTTCAATGATAAATTAGTTTATGCGCTATCAAGTAAATCTCAGGCAATAGAGCTTAAATTATTGATTGATGCAGAAAACTATTCTTTATATAAAAATGAATTGATCCTAAGCTCTGGTGAAATGGATCACGTCAATTACGTATGGGGAGGTGTTAATACGAAAGGTGAAAAATGCGGAGCCATTCTAGATCATCAGTCATATGAATACAGGCATGTCAAAGGAAAGATGCTTCCTTATTACTTTTTCCGAAAACAAGATTTTAGATGTTTTAAGTTATCTGAAAAAGTGATTGCGAGTAAATCTTATCTCTCTAGTGAACTTTTAATCAATGAAGCAGTAACGGAAAATCCTCAAAAGACGCCCTCTGATAAATTGAAGTTACAAAAAGGGTTAATCAATATGAAGAAGCCTTATGACTCTGTTTTTTGGAAGCACTTTAATGATATTAAGGAGGTAGATCGGGAACAAAAATTGACTGACACTGAAGGTACGTCAGCAATTAGTAAAGTGACAGAAAACAAAGAAGCAAAACCTAGTTTAGTAAAGCCTCACGCAGAGACCCGGAGTTTAAAGATCGGCAGTCATTCATTGAGACAATTTAACAGAGCTGACACCCTATTCGGGCGGCTTACACCAACACTCACATGTTACGATGTCGGCTATTATCATCTTGATATTGACATTGATGAGAAAAATGAATTGGTAAAGGGTTATTCTGAAATCACTTTCAAAATAGTAGATGCAACAACCAAAATCAGATTCGATCTATTCGAATATCTCAAGATCAATAGTATTCAATACAAAGGCAATGATTTAAAATTCAAAAGAGATATTGACGCTGTATACATTGATTTTGATAAGCCCTTGGAAAAGGGAACAACTCATTCTGTTAAGGTAAACTATGAAGGACGACCACTAGATGTCAATTTTGACATCTTTGCTGGCGCATTTCTTTGGCAAACGGACAATGAGGAAAACCCTTGGATTCAATCACTCTGTCAGGGATATGGTGCAAAAGGATGGTGGCCAGTAAAGAATCATGTTTCTGATGAACCAGACAGCGCTTCGGTAAGTGTATCAGTGCCCGAAAATCTTTATGCAATATCTAATGGTAAGCTCAACAAATCAGAGTCTTTGGGAAATGGTGTCATAAAGTATCACTGGTCGGTAAGTAATCCGATTAATAATTACAACATTGCTATTCATGTTGGCAAGTACGAAACACGTCAAGAGGTCTTTGAAAGCATAGGTGGCAAACGATTAAACCTAAGTTACTTCTTCTTGGAGAGTGATAAAGACTTAGCTGCAAAAAAACTATCCATGGTACCGCAAATGCTCAAGGTATATGAGAAGTATTTTGGAGCTTACCCATTTATTAATGATGGATTTAAGATAGTTCAAAGTCCTTACCCGATGGAGCATCAAAGCTGCGTGGCAGTAGGACAATTTTTTGATGAACAACTTATTCTTCATGAATCGGCTCATGAGTGGTGGGGTAATAATGTAAGTTGTAAAGACAATTCTGACATTTGGATTCACGAAGCATTTGCTACGTATGCCGAATCACTCTACATAGAAGAGACGCTTAGCTATCGTATTGGGCAGGAATACTTGAATTCTAAAAAGGATAGAATATTGAATGATTTCCCCTTAGTTGGAGTACATGGTGTGAATCATTTCCATTACCGAATTGAAGATAAATATTACAAAGGAGCTTTGATGTTAAATACACTGCGTCATCTTGTGGCCAACGATAAACTTTGGTTTAGCACATTGAAAGGAATACAAACAGATTTCAGGCACGCTTCCATTGATACAAAAATCCTTATTAAATATTTCAATGAGAAGTTGAGTGGCGACTTTAATGCTTTCTTCCATCAATATCTTCAAACAACTGACATCCCTTTGTTAACAATTCAGAAAATAGAGTCTCAAGGCTTCAAGTACAAATGGGGTAATAGCATAGATTCCTTCAGGCCGCCTTTAAAACTGACGGACGACACTATTCTTCAACCGTCAACAACGTGGAGTACAATAGCCAAAGGCGTCATAGACACACAAGTAGTAAAAGAGTTGGAAAACAACTACTTAATCAAGGTGAAGTGGCAGGACTAATTTTTGCAGTGCAGCCTAGAAATATTTGCTTTTTCGTTCGACTTAAACCAGCGTGCGATTCGTGGTTTTAATCTCCATGATCAAATCGGCTCCGTTTTCTTGTAGCATAGGAAACTGCTGCTTCCATAGCTCATAATACTGCTTGCGATTATTCATCAGCTGTTCATGATCCCCTTCTTCTACTACAGTACCCTGATGGAGCACCACAATCTTATCTGCCCTCAATACGGAGCTTAGCCGATGTGCGATAAGAATAACTGTCTTGTTGTTTTCTCGCATCAAGTCCACCATTCGGTGGACGTATTGTTCTGAGGCAGAATCCAAGGCCGAAGTAGCTTCATCTAAAATCAATACTTCTGGATCGCGATAAAGGGCACGGGCAATGGCGATGCGCTGCTTTTGCCCGCCCGAGAGCGTTGCACCATTCTCGCCCAAGTAAGTGTTGAAACCCGCTGGAAGTTTTTCAATGAATTCTAGAATACCGAGAGATGTGCAGATGGAAATAATCTTTTTCATGTCGGGTTGATAATCGCCCACGGCAATATTGTCGATCACGTTGCCAGCAAAGAGATCTACCTTTTGTGGGACTACTCCCACCAACTGCCTCAACGAATTGTTTTCAATATATTTTAAATCGTAATCGCCCAATCGGATGCCCCCCGAAAGTATTGGATATAAATTTTGTAAAATATTGATGAGCGTAGATTTTCCCGAGCCACTTCTCCAACCAATGCTGTTACTTTTCCTTTGGGCACGATGAGGTTGAAATCTTGGAAGACAATCACTCTTGTTCCATAGCGGAAAGCCACGTTCTTGAATTCGATATCGCCCACCATTTCGCGGGTCAGCGTTACTTTGTTCTCATCGCTCTCCCGCTCTAAGTCCATGATCTCAAACAAACGGTCTGCTGCTATCATCGCATTTTGGATGGTTTTATTCATGCCTATCAAACCACTCACAGGGCCCGTGAAATAACCAATCAATGCGTAAAATGACAAAAGTTCGCCTGGGGTAATCTCGTTATCCAACACAAAGCCTGCGCCCACCCAAAGCAAAATGATGGTGAACAGTTTTGAAATAAATTCAGTGGAGAAATTAGAAAACAGATTGTTTAATCCTGATTTATAAACGGTTTGCAACAAATTGTAGAACTTGTCTTCCGTTTTTAAGTTGGCATGTTGCTCCAGCCCAAAGCTTTTGATCGTACTTACCGAATTAAGAGACTCCACTAATTGCGATTCTAATTCAGCAGCGTTCTCCATCAATTTGCGCTCGGCTTTTTTGTTCAGCCGATTGGTGATGTAGTAGATGATGGAATAGAACGGTATCACCAACAAGATCACCACGGCCAATTTCCAATAATAAGTGAACATGAGCGCGAAAGAGAACACGATCATGAAAAAGTTAACGGCCAAATTGATGGATACATCGTTGATGAACGCCCTGATCTTTACCGCATCGTTGATACGTGATAGAATTTCGCCCACGCGCATTGTATCAAAAAATTGTTGTGGCAACTTGAGCAAGTGTTTGTAGTAACCGAGTATCAATCGCGAGTCAATCATCTGCCCCGTTTGCACGGTGAACAAGCTTTTGGTGTACCCAATAAAAATCGACATCAGTAATAGCAACACCATGGCAATGCTCATCAAGTTCAACAGGTTTCGGTTGCCATCTACCAATACATAGTCTACAATCTTTTGCACGTAGATGGATGTAGAAAGGCCGATAATGGTATAGACCAATGCACCGAACAATGCTTGCACCATGATACTCTTGTGCGGCTGCACTAACCGCCAAAAGCGTGTGGACATTGCTTCCTTTTTATCGCCCTTTTGGAAAGTCTCGCTTGGCAAGAGCAGGATCAAAACACCCGTCTATATTTTTTTAAATTCTTCATGCGGGTGGCGGTGTACTTGGCCATCGCCCGAATCCATCACCTCAATATATTTTGGTGTAGCATCGTAGATGACAACATAATGTTGTAGCACTTCTTTGATGATGACGTGCGCAATGGCGGGCTTTGGTATTTTAAACAAACTTTCAAAAGGCCCCTTCACGCCTTTGGCCTGGAAGCCGAGCTTCTCTGCGGCCTCGATCATGCCCAATACGTTTGTCCCCTTTTTATCTGTAGATGCCAACTGGCGGATGCGCGCAACAGGCAACTGCAACTCGTAATGCGCGGCAATGGATGCAAGACAAGCTGCCCCACAATCGGTAATGTCGCGTTGTTTTATTTTTGGGATCTTCATACAATCAACCTTCTCATTATTTATCAGTCCAAAACAATACCTATCTTTGGTTTAACAAAATCAGCCATGAAAACCCTTACCATACAAATAGAAGATGATGCCGCTATGATGTGGCAAACACTTCCTGTTGATGCGCAGAAAATACTAACATCGGGTGCGCTGTCTGCTTTGCTGAGTGGGGAACTGTACCCTACTGGCACTGACCAATTAGAACTGGCCATTTCACTGGCAGAAAAAGGTGTGGCCTCTGAAACCATTAGCAGATTGACCAGATTAGATAGGGATGTGTTTGAAGCCTTTTTGAACAAGTAGCAATTGATGCGATTCGTGTTCGACACCAATACGCTCGTAAGTGCCATTTTAAAACCAAATGGAGCTGTCATGCAGGTAGTGAACATTGCCTTACAAAAGGGCATCATTGTTTTCAGTACTGAAACAAAAACCGAACTATTCAGTGTCATCCAACGCGATAAGTTCAACAAGTACCTTCCTTTGAACGAACGATTGAAAATCTTAGAAAGCATTTTGGATAAGGCCATGCATATTGAAACAGAAACGACTGACCTCATTATATGCCGCGATTTTAGAGATGTGATCTTTTTGCGGCTTGCCTTCGAGGCTAAAGCAGATTGTCTCATCAGTGGCGATGCTGACTTAAAAGTATTGAACCCCTTTCGGGGTATACCCATCCTTTCTATCGCTGAGTTTCGTTCTTTTATCAAGGCTCTTTAATTTTTGAGCTCACCCCCATCCCCTCTCCGGAAGAGAGGGGAGGAGTTTCAATATTTACTTTAAGTTTGGATTAACCCAATCATCCACCTTATCATACAGTAACTGCCAGAGGTTACGCTCGGTAACTATAAACCTCGCTTGTAGTGTCATTCCTTTTTTCAAAAAGCCTTTATAGCCACTTTTCAATTGCAAGAAGTCTTTATCCAATGAGCAGCGCACTTCAAACACTGGCTTGTTGTCGATTATCTTGATGTCTTGCGGCACGGCTATTACCACGCCCTTGGCGTGGCCCCATTGGTTGTAGTTGAAGGCATCTACTTGTAGGCGTACGTTCATGTCTTTTTTAATAAAGCCGATATCGTTGGGCTGCACGTAAGCAATCACAAGCATGCTTGTATCGGGCGAGATCTGCCCCAGCTCTTGATTGGCAAACACATTGCTGCCCACGTACACGCCAGTTAAATTTTGCACCGTGCCGCTAACAGGGGCTTTTACAGTATGGGTTCCCCTTTCGCTTTCAAGTAGTAAGAGTTGTGATTTATAATCATCTAATTCTTCTGTATGAGAATGTAAATCAAGCTGCCATTGAGCAAGTTGGCCTTGGGTAAAAGCTTCCAAATCGTTTTTTGATTTTTCAAGCTCAAATTGACTATTTTCAAATTCAGCATTCGCAATAACAGATTGATCATGCAAAATTTTACTCCTATTAAATTCGGTTTTAACTTTTTCGAATCGAGTGGAAAATTGAAGATACTTCTGTTTGTAATTAAGAAAGTCTTGTTTATACAGGTTTGTTTGCAATTTAGCGAGAGACGATCCTAAATTGGTTAATACCTTGAGATCGGAAATAATAAAGTTTAGCTCATTAATTTTAGCATGATAGATTTTAATTTTCTCATCATTCACTTCATCTGAGATAATAAATAACGTTTGATTTTTTCTCACTTTTTGGTTTTCCTCAACGTTTACAAATCTAATTCTACCGTTTACGTTTGAATTAAAAGTACTTATTTCGGTGGCGGGGCGGATGAGTGCGGATGAGTGTACGCTAACATCTGTTTTTAAATAAGGAAGTGCTGCAATACCTACGAAGACGAACATAATGCAGCTTATGTAAATAATGGTCGTGCGGGTGTAGGTGGGAAAATAGGTGTTTTGGGAGAACATTTTTAATGAAATAACCTTATAGTATTTTGCTAGGGTTTGGCCCCGAATCAATGAATGAACCTATATTTTTTTCCCCAACAAGAGCACAGGAATCAGAATGAACGAGTTATTCAGAATATGAAGTGCAATTGACCATGCTAGACCATTTCTTATTCTAACGTAGGTATAGATAAATCCAGAGAATGGGTACGGTAGTAATATGATTATCATTGCAAGTACTGTTTCTACGTTAACAGTGGTTATAGGGAAATTGAATAAATGAACACAACTAAATAAAGTAATTGAAACAATAATCAACTTAGAATGCCTAAGAACAATTGCCGTTCTAATTATTGAAAAGTTTCGATAAAAAAAATAAAATGCAAATGGAAGAATTGAGAAGATAAATGCAAAACGATATGCACTGTCAATTAAAACGACCTTGTTAAGTATAATATTAATTATTATGTGTAGAAAATAAAAAAAGGAAATTGTTAATGAAATTGATGTCAACAACCTGTTTTCTGAAAACCATCCTCTAAAGCCAAACTCTTCCAGTATCGGAAATATGAATACTAATAGTACTATTGAGAAATATAAGCCGTATTGTTCAGAAAGCTGTATTTGATTTCTGTATAGCGGAATTGAGCCATTGAAAATAAATGACTCTGCCAAAATAATTACAATGCTAGCCCCTATTTTAATTAACAATGCTAAAAAAAAGCAACGAATAAGAAGGCTCAGCTTAATGTGAAAAGAATTCTTGTTTACTAAATCATGAATCATTTAACCTGACTATTTGAAATATAAACGCAATAAGAGGCTGTCCCCTTTGTTACAGCCTCTTAATTTATGATTTTAGTGTGGATTATTACCAGTTAGAATTAGAAATGCGTCAATTACAGCGTGAGCTGTAAATCCGATAGCGTATCCTATTCCATCAGCGATAGCGTTTAACCAAGCCCAACCACCAGAAAATTGTACCAATTCCTCGTGGGATAGATTTGTTAAACCAAATTTTTCAATGTTTAGATAATCAATGAAGGTATCAATGCTATGTTTTTAGAACTTTTCTCTTCTTACTCTTTGAGCCATAGGCCGGGCATTGCAGATACCCTTATTGCGGCAACGGCACTGTATTATGAACTCCCCATCTATACAATCAATAAAAAACACTTCAGTTTCATTCCAGGCATCCAATTGATTTGAGTTGCCTTTACGTGCGGATGGGAAACAAGAATAAATGAGAAAGATTATTTCGTTGTCTGCCATCGAAGATTTTCAACTAAAGTTGAAATTTGAAGATGGCATTGAAAAAATAGTAGATATGAAACCCTATTTTAAGTTTCCTGTTTTTTCGATCTTAAAAACTCCAAGTATTTTCAATCAGGTGATCAATCGAAGCTACTATATTGAGTGGCAAGGTCAACAGATTGATTTAAGCGCTGATACACTTTGGCACGAAGGAAAATGACATTAATCCTAACACAGTAAATCAAAAATCAGATCGAGCAATTATTACAACAGCTCATCTAACAACGCACAATAACCTCCGTTAGCGCACTAAAAACGTCCTGTTAAGTTACAGAAAGCCCCAAAAGTGATGCTGGAAAAAGAAGAGCTTGGAAAACTCTTAGTATCGGGTTCGCGCTAAATATCAGTGCGTTTGGTAGTTTTTATTTCCATAATTAAATCTGCTCCATAGGCCATAGCCGGAGTTTGGTAGCCGGGTTTGAAATTTCCAGCCAATATTTTCTCGGCAATTAAAACAGCAGTATGTGCTGTAAGGGAATAACCACTAAGCGTTTCCAATCTACTCACACATTCGTTACCCGAGGCATCCCACACTTTGCCCCACAAGAAGCTTCTACCGCTTTCTCTTTTCTCATCGCTGGGGCCAGCCTGCTTTTTGTCAATTTGCTTGAGCATATAATTCTTCACCCAACGCATGCGCAGCAACCAATTGAAGTAATTGCTTCTTTTTGCGTTGGCAATCATGCTCTCAGTCGCACCGGTATACACTTCGATGTTAGGTATACCCGTGCTTCGCCACGCTGTAGAGATATCGCCCCACGGAATGCACAGTGTCTTAGACTTGAACGATCCAAAGTCAATCTCCATTGTTTTGGAACCCAGTGCACAGTAGGTGAGTTTTCCGTCTTTACGAATAAGGCCTCCATATCCCAATCCTTCGGTCATACTCTTTGAAGTTCCTCGCGAAAGACCTCCCTTGCTCATGGTAAATGCCAATTGCAAATGCGTGGCCGAAGGCAACCTGTTTTTTAAATGCAATGCCAAACAATCTGAGGGAACCACATCGAAACCTGTACCTGGCATTACCATGATGTTGATTGCTTTGGCTTTCTGATCGAGCTCTGGCAACGATTCAAATACCTGGTATTCTCCGGTGATGTCAGTGTAGTGTGTTCTTGTAGCAATACAGGCTTCACTCATTGTTTTTGCTGTATAGCGAAATGGACCCCCACAATGGATTACCAACGCGGCAGGTGTCAATAACTTTTTCAACCCTTCTACGTCATCGCTTTCTACCACTTGATACGGATAGCCAGATTGTTCACTTTGCAATTTGAGTAATGCATCGTTGCGCCCAGCAAGCACCACATCCAGATTTTTTGTCTTGCAAAGACTAACAATTAATTTACCCGTGTAGCCGTAAGAACCGTACACTACAATCAGCGATGCATTCTTCATATAAATTCTTTTAACCCGACACTTACTATTTCAGCCGTTCTACTTCCGTTACGAAATACTTAGTATCTCCACGCCAAAAAAATTTGGCTAAACGTTCTTCGTATTTCAAACTCACTCGCTCGCCACTCAACGAAGCTTCCTCCAAAAGTTTGATCACATCGGCTTTGTCAGCCTCCACCGAGAACTCAAAAGACTCAGATACAATATTTGGAGATTTGTTAGCGCCAAATGTCTGCAAATTCAATTGACCTTCGTAGGTTTTAAAAACCCAACCTTTCTTACTGATCTTCACCACCATACCCGATCGTATTCCTTCAGAGTAAGTGCCCCAATACGAAAAGCAAAAAAGAGCTACCGCTCCGACTACGGCAACAAGCACAATTCGTTTAATCCATTTTAGCATAACTGTTTTTGTTTTTTGCAACCAAGATTGCGATTCCATATAGTCAACGTTTAGTCAAGATAGCTTTTCTATTTAACTTAACATAGAAATAAATTGCCCCGAGAATTACCAAAAGCGATATGAACTGCGAATTCGATAGCCAATCGCCAATTATAAAACCCCTATCTAAATCACCGCGCAGCGTTTCCAAAAAACTTCTGCCAATCGCATAGAGAATCAGGTAAAGTAAAAACTGTTGCCCATCAAATTTTTTATACCTCTTGTGGATGAGAATGAACAGTAGAATTCCAAAAATCAAAACCGCTTCGTACAACTGCGTGGGGTACAAGGGTGTGTTCAATGGATTGGCTTGGCATGTTTTGTCTGTGAACGTTACACTCAAAAAATGATCGGTAGGTAAACCATAACAACAGCCCGCGTTGAAACAGCCGATGCGCCCAAAGCCGTGAACAATACAAGTAACCACCGCCATGATATCTAACATGCCCGCCACAGGCAGTTTGTTTTTCTTGAAATACCAAAGCATCACCGGTATGGCTGTTAGTAACGACCCGTAAAATACAAATCCACTTCCGGAAAATAATTTTGAAGGCTTGCTCAAATAGATCGAAGGATTTTCAAACAAAAGAAAAAGCTTCCCTCCTACCACACCCGCTATAATCAACAATACAAAAAGTGTGTTGGCCTGATCGAACGACCAACCGTATTGCTTCATGCCTTGCCTCCACATATAGAGTCCACCAAGCACCGCCCCAAGCGCAATGCAAAAGCCGTAGGTATGAATAGTAAAGGATCCGAATTCAAAAAGAATGGGATGCATGACTTAAAATGATTCGGCTACTAAAACGTAATAATTAAGTACGCCTGATGGATTAGTGGCAACATCAAACCGTAAGTTCAGTTTATCTTGTTTAAAAATGGTTGCTCGCACACCTGCCCCGTACGAGATTTTTAATTTCTCAAATCCAAACTCACCAAACCGATTGCCAACCTGTCCTGTACTTACAAAAGCCGCACCGCCAAAAATTCCTTTTACAGGAAAACGATACTCAGCTTGTACTGCTGAAAACTTAAGATCGCGGTAACGCCCCATAAAATAACCTCTCATAATATTATTGCCACCCAATACGCCCAAATTTCGGTAAGGCACATTTCCAAAATTAAACAAACTCAGACTTTGTATGGCCAACACGCTACGCTTAGTAATGGGTATGAATTTCCGATAGTCGATTTCCATTTGCTGAAAACTATAATCACTGCCTAAACTTTCGGCAAAATTGGTAAACCTCATTCGGAATAGTTCTCCCTTATTGGGCACGTAAGCATGTTTTCGCGAATCATAGTTTATGATAAAACTCGTTCCGAAAACGGTGTACGAAGATTTATCGGTAACACCCAACACATTATCCTGAGTGAAGTAGCCGCCAGCTTCGTATTGAATATTAAACACACGTTGAAAATCTACCCCAACGCCCAGAAACAAATCGCCTTTTACCCTTCTATAAATTTGTGGATTAATGTAAAATTGTGTGAACGTATAGTTTTCATATTTTTTTTCTCTGCTATCGGTATTGTTTCCGATGCCCCAAAACCGATCGGGATATTTGCTAAATGTGTTTTCAAAGCGGATGTTATACTTTTCTTTGGGAAGAAAAATATTAGCGCCAACGGCAATTAAAATTTGATTGTTTAGCGTGTACAAAAACCCGCAAGGCAACGAAGAGACACGCAGTGCCGAATCGTGCTTGGCCGTTTTAAAAACATAAAAACTTCCAGCACCAAAAACCCAACTGGTTTCTGTTGATAAGGCCACGATGGGTACCACTAGCAGTTTATTTTTATGCGTATGTTTTGCCGAGTCTTTCTTGGTAAAAAAATTTGGCTCTTGAGTATGAGTAGATTCTTGATTTTGACTGTAACTACACAGGTTTAGGGCCGCAAAAAATGAAATAAAAAAAAGAGCTCTTGTAAGCGAGTACATTAGGTTAAGCCAGGTAGTTAAAAGACTGGCAAAAATAGCTTTTTTTGAGTTATGCTAAAATTACGCTTTGGCCAAATAAACGGGCCGAATAAGACTCAGTAAATTGGTCTTATTCGGCCATAAACTTACTTTATCAAAAATGGCTACTTCGTTTTTTCCTTAAACTTTTTCAATTGATTTTTAAGTGCCTCGGTCGCTAAGTCGGTCGCTGCTTCAAACGACTTAGCTTGCTCTTTGGCAAACAGTTGGTTGCCCGGCACTTTTACTCGGATCTCGACCGTTTTGTTTTCTATACCTTCATTGTTGATCCGCAGAAAAACTTCACCGTCAACTACACGGTCATAAAACGTTTCTAGTTTGTCAACTTTTTTTTGAATGAACTCAACCAATTTGCTGTCGGCATCGAAGTGAATGGAGTGAACTTGTAGTTTCATAACACATTAGAATTTAAAAGTTGAACATATAGAGTAAACGGTAATTCATGCTTTAGGGTGTGCCTGCTCAAAAACCTTTTTCAGTTTTTCGATCGAGTTGTGGGTATACACTTGCGTAGCGGCTAAACTGCTGTGGCCTAGCAAGTCTTTTACGGCATTAATTTCGGCTCCGTTGTCTAGCAAGTGAGTAGCATAGGTGTGCCTTAGTACGTGGGGGCTTTTTTTCTCTACGCTGGTAAATAACTTCATGTACTTTTTAACAACCCGATTTACTAACACCGGATACAATTGTTCGCCAGCATCTGTTAGTAACAAATAGCCATGATTGCTTCTTGCAATTTCTTTATTGCGTACAACAATATAATTTTTTATAAGGCTGCCAAGCTGATTAGTAAAAGGTATAACCCTTTCTTTGTTTCGCTTGCCAAGTACGCGCAACGTGCGATCACTAGTATTAATATTATTTTCCTTTAAATGGATAAGCTCTGAGAGTCGCATGCCAGTTCCATAAAACAGTTCTAAAATCAATTGATCTCTCAACCCTTCATGGCCTTGCGGGAAAATAACGTTATCCAATAGCTTAATTGTATCGGTCTCCTTAACAAAATGAGGGAGCTTTTTAGGCGACTTCAGTATCTTAATTTTTTGCATAGGGTCTTTTTCCAACATACCCTGACGCATCAAGAATTTATAGTACGATCGCAGACATGCAATTTTTCTATTGACCGAAGTAGCACCTAATTTTTGCTCAACTAATTGGACGATCCACGATCTGATGAGTCCATAGCTTGCTTCATTTGCTTTTGCGCCATCGAATTGACGAGCTAAGAAATCTTCCAATTGCCGAAGGTCTGTTTCGTAGGAGATAACCGTTTTGGGGCTATACCTTTTCTCGAATTGAAGATATTTTAAGAATGAGTCTACCATTTCACAGGCCCAAACATCCGCTCTGTTGAGTCGAATATAAAAAAAATCCCCTTGCCATCTAAGTGACAAGGGGATTGTTTTATAATATTAGGTTACTTGTTTAATTGTCTCCTCCGTACATCTTTTGCTTGTACGAGGCGTGGATAATTTCGCTTCTTCTTTTTACAGAAGGCTTGGTGAACGAAGTTCTCGATCTTAGTGCCTTCAAAACACCTGTTTTTTCAAATTTCTTTTTGAAACGCTTTAGCGCCTTGTCGATTGATTCGTTCTCTTTAATGTTGATAATCAGCATCTTTATTTTGTTTGGGCTGCAAATATAGCCGAACAAGCCTCAAATTCGCAAGCGTTATTTTAAAATAGATCGTGAGATTACCAATTTTTGTATTTCGGAAGTGCCCTCGCCAATGGTACATAGCTTGGCATCTCGGTAGTATTTCTCGGCAGGGAAATCTTTGGTATACCCGTATCCGCCAAAAATTTGAACCCCATCATTGGCAATCTCTACGGCAATCTCCGAGGCATAAAGCTTTGCCATAGCCGATTCTTTGTTTACGCTTTTGCCTTTGTTTTTAAGGTCGGCTGCATTAAAAGTAAGTAATTTAGCAGCCTCAACTTTGGTGGCCATATCGGCTAGCTTAAAGGATATCCCTTGAAAACTGGAAATTGGCTGGTTGAATTGATGCCTTTCTTTAGAATAATGCAGAGCAGCTTCAAACGCTCCCTCGGCAATGCCCAAGCTAAGAGCTGCTATTGATATTCTGCCCCCGTCTAATATTTTTAATGATTGCACAAACCCGTCCCCTTCTTTACCGATTAGCTGGCTTTTATGGATTTTGCAGTCCATAAAGATCATTTCTGCCGTTTCTGACGCCCTCATACCCAACTTGTTTTCTTTCTTGCCTGCCGAAAATCCCGTAGTGCCACGCTCTACAATAAATGCACTCATTCCGTGCGAATCGCCAACCTCGCCAGTCCGGGCAATTACCACAGCCACATCACCCGATTTTCCATGTGTGATGAAATTTTTTGCTCCGTTCAAAATATAATAGTCTCCGTCTTTAACAGCTACCGTTCGCATATTTCCGGCATCCGACCCTGTGTTTGGCTCTGTTAAGCCCCAAGCACCTAGCCATTCGCAGGTTGCTAACTTGGGTAAATATTTTTGCTTTTGCTCTTTCGAGGCAAATTGAAGGATATGACCCGTGCATAACGAATTGTGAGCTGCCATAGAAAGGCCTACCGATCCATCTATTTTGGCCAACTCTAAAATTGCCGTTACATACTCCGTATAGCCAAATCCAGATCCTCCATACTCTGTAGGAACCAGCACTCCCATTAGGCCTAAGTCTCCAAGTTTCTTGAAAAGCTCAATTGGGAAGTGTTGGGCTTCATCCCACTCCATCATATATGGCTTAATCTCCTTAGCCCCAAAGTCGCGAATCATATCTTTGATCAAACGTTGATTTTCTGATTCTGAAAAGTTGATGCCTACCGATGATTGCGTTTGTACTTCCATGATTGGGTTTTTTAAAGAGCCTCAAAATTACAGTTTAGAACTGAATATCCAAACGAGTGTTAGTTTGTGTTGAAGCGCGTTGTTTTAACTTAAATTCCTGCTCAAAAAGGGTATTTTTGCGGCCTAAGAAAAAATTAGCGTTGAGACTCGGAAAGTCAAACGAAACTAAATAAGCCAGATTATGAAAATAGCTGTAGTGGGAACAGGATATGTTGGGTTGGTCACTGGAACCTGTTTTGCGGAAACAGGCAATACGGTTACCTGCATTGATGTTGACAAAGCCAAAATAGAAAAACTGAAAGGTGGCAAAGTAACTATTTACGAACCGGGCCTCGAATTGATTTTTGAGCGTAACATTAAACAGGGCAGGCTATTTTTTACCAACAGTTTAGAGGAGGGTATCAAAGATGCAAAGATCATTTTCTTGGCGCTTCCCACACCACCTGGAGAAGATGGCTCTGCCGATCTAAAATACATACTTGGTGTATCGGAGCAATTGGGACTATTGCTAAAAGACTATACCGTTATAGTAGACAAGAGCACAGTACCCGTAGGCACTGCAGAAAAAGTAAGGTCAAAGATTGCCCTACATGCCAAGGTCTCTTTTGACGTTGTCTCTAACCCAGAGTTTTTGCGCGAAGGAGTTGCGGTAGAAGATTTTATGAAACCCGAACGTGTAGTGATAGGCACTGCGTCTTCTCAAGCACGCAAAGTGATGGAAACCTTGTATGCGCCCTTTGTGCGACAAGGAAACCCGTTGGTTTTTATGGACGAGAAATCGGCCGAGCTTACCAAGTATGCGGCCAATTCATTTTTGGCAGCTAAGATTTCGTTTATGAACGAGATTGCCAATCTATGCGAATTGCTAGGTGCCGATGTGGATGCAGTAAGAAAAGGAATTGGAACAGATAGCCGAATTGGAAAGCGATTTTTGTTTCCTGGAATTGGCTATGGAGGAAGTTGCTTCCCAAAAGATGTTCAAGCGCTTGAAAAATCTTCTTCTAATGCCAACTACGATTTTAAAATCTTAAAGGCTGTGATGGAGGTGAACGAAAAACAGAAAACAAAACTGATCGCTCGCATCCTCGATTACTTTAATGGAGATATCAAAGGAAAAGTTTTTGCGTTTTGGGGGCTGTCTTTCAAACCACATACAGACGACATTCGAGAAGCACCATCGCTTTATAACATCGAAGCTTTGTTGCAGGCAGGTGCGATTATTCAAGCACACGATCCCGAATCGATGCCGAATGTAAGACGATATCTAGGTGATAAGATCAGCTACTTTGAAACTCCCTATCAAGCTGCCGAAAATGCAGATGCCATTTTTATTGCTACCGAATGGCCAGAATTTAGAGCTCCCGATTTTGAAAAACTTTCTTCTATTCTAAAAAGAAAGGTAATCTTTGATGGCCGCAACTTATACGATCTCGCGCTGATGAAAGAGTTAGGCTTCACGTATTTTAGCATCGGCCGAGAAACCATTTACAGTAAGTGATTTTTAAATCAATCAACACATGAAGAAACGAGTTCTTATTACAGGGGGCGCAGGCTTTTTAGGTTCGCACCTATGCGATCGGTTTATCAAAGAAGGGTATCACGTGATTGCCATGGATAACCTTATTACGGGAGACCTTAGAAATATTGAGCATCTTTTTAAACTACCTGATTTTGAATTTTACCATCACGATGTTTCTAAATTTGTGCATGTGCCTGGTGAACTTCATTACATTTTGCACTTTGCCTCGCCCGCAAGCCCAATCGATTATTTAAAAATCCCGATTCAAACATTAAAGGTTGGCTCGCTCGGTACGCATAATTTATTGGGTTTGGCCCGAGCCAAAAAAGCAAGAATAATTATTGCATCTACCTCTGAGGTATACGGTGACCCAACCGTGCATCCACAAACAGAAGAATACTATGGCAATGTAAATACCGTGGGGCCACGTGGCGTTTATGATGAGGCCAAGCGCTTTCAAGAGGCCATCACAATGGCTTACCATACTTTTCATGGATTGGAAACTCGCATCGTTCGAATATTTAATACCTACGGTCCGCGCATGCGCCTGAACGATGGACGTGTGCTGCCTGCTTTTATCGGTCAAGCTTTAAGAGGCGAAGACCTCACTGTATTTGGAGATGGTTCACAGACCCGTTCATTTTGCTTTGTTGATGATTTAGTAGAAGGCATTTATCGGTTACTCTTATCCGACTATGCACAACCTGTAAATATTGGCAACCCGAATGAAATTACTATTGGAGATTTTGCCGAAGAGATCATTAAGCTAACGGGCACAACACAAAAAGTAATTTATAATCCACTGCCGAAAGATGATCCAAAACAACGCCAGCCTGACAT
Source organism: Cytophagales bacterium (assembly GCA_013298505.1). Lineage (GTDB taxonomy): Bacteria > Bacteroidota > Bacteroidia > Cytophagales > Cyclobacteriaceae > ELB16-189. The sequence goes on along the minus strand of JAAFHY010000022.1, from coordinate 1,632 downwards.
TACAAAGGCGAAAGAAATTTTGGATTGGGAGCCAAAAGTTTCGAGGGCAGAGGGATTAAAAATTACTTACCAATACTTTAAATCCCTTCCGCAAGAAGTACTCTATCAAAGAGACCACAAGAGTTTTGATAGTTATAACAAATAGTTGAAGGATGCGCTCTAAAAAATATACCGCAAGCCTACGCCACCTTGAAAGCGTTGGTAGCCAGGATCGACAAAGGCATCAACAAATAATTCTGCTTCTATAAAAGCAGAAACAGGCAACGTAAAATAAGAATATTCAAAGCCGACTACGGCCACCACTCCGTAGGTAAAACGCACTGTTTTAAATCGCTCAAACCTACTCTCGGTTCTATCAAATTCGCGAACGAAGTCGTATTGAATATTAGCGTTTCTCCACTGCCAACCCAGCCCTGCGTAAAGCTGAAGGCCTTTTGAAATGTTTTCGGCATCCCATTGGTACAAGAACTTTGATTCCAAGTGCCAATCAGCCGAGATTAGGTGTGTGGCATATTTGATAGCTTGGTTGCTGCCCAATGTATCGGGCAGGTAGCTGGCAAAAATCCCGCGGTAATAAGTACTGTAAAGCCCACTTGCTGTTGTCCCTAAATCTACTACCAATGCCCAATGCTTGCTAGGGTAAAATTTATAGGTTAGTGCAAAAGGGTCGCCCACCTTGAGCCCTATCCCCTGATAGGGATATTTGCTCTCTTCAAAAATAGGACACATGATAATTGCCTTGCTCCTGGAAACGCGTGGCATCCCATAGCTCGCACTTCGCGCGCTTTTTCTTACCTGCGCAAAAGTCATTTGCTCTGACAAAATCAGCACAAGAGCAATAGCAAATACGGTTTTAAGTTGAGGCATTAGAGCAAATATAACTCTTTTGCAGCTACTAGTTTAACCGATGCTAAATAACTTCTTTATACTGCATTTTATGAAGTTGAGCGTAAAAACCAGCATGAGCGAGCAGTTCTTGATGACTACCCGACTCTTTGATCTCTCCTTTATCGAGCACAATTATCGTATCTGCTTTTTGGATGGTTGAAAGGCGGTGAGCGATTACAATTGAGGTACGGTTGACCATCATTTTAGAAATAGCATGCTGGATCATTTCTTCTGTTTCAGTATCTACCGATGAGGTAGCCTCATCTAACACTAATATTTTAGGATCGTATACCATGGCTCTGATAAACGAAAGTAATTGGCGTTGTCCAACCGATAATGTTGCGCCACGCTCCATCACATTATAATTCAACCCACCGGGCAATCGCTCAATAAATTTCTTGGCTCCCACCAAGTCGGCTGCATGCATGATCATCGCATCGGTAACTTCGGAGTTGCCGAGGGTAATGTTGTTTCGGATGGTATCGCTAAAAAGAAACACATCTTGTAAAACCACGCCAATGTTTTTGCGCAGAGCCGTTAGGTTAAACTCTTTTATATCTACACCGTCCACCAAAATAGAGCCTTTGTTTATTTCATAAAATCGGTTGAGTAGATTGATGATCGATGATTTACCCGCCCCGGTCGCACCAACTAGCGCGATGGTTTCGCCTGATTTTACCTGGAGCGAAACATTTCTTAATACATATTCTTCTTCGTTGTAGGCAAACCATACGCGATCGAATT
>JAAFHY010000021.1 GCA_013298505.1 Cytophagales bacterium | reverse complement strand
TAATAGTATTCTGCATTTAGTGCTAGGCTTCGGGTTAATTTGTAGCGCGCTCCAATACCCAATGCCGCTTGATCGTTATTGATGGATGTTCTATCAACCCTGTTGGTATGGACAAAGGTTGGTGTAATTTGACCAGAGAAGCGGGATGAGAATTTACGCGCGATTAGAAGTTGTGCGGTGTAGTTTAAGCGATCAGAAAATTCAAATGTAGGGTCGGTGCTTACTTGGGGCGATGTTTGTATCCCCACGCTTCCAAAAGTGGTAATGGTTACAGGTGAACCACTCGTACTTTGTCTTAGCAATTTGTATTTCAGATAGCCATCGTAAATCTTATTGAATGAGCTTCGTCCAATACCAACTCCCAGCCGATCGGTAATGCCATACTCCAAACCAATGCGAATGTAGGCTTGGTCTAAGCCAAACAAATTGTACGAACCTGAATTGATGGCACCAAAGCGGTGTGAGATGATAAATTCTAATTCGCCAGCTCCTTTCATTTCTACCGAATGCCCGTTGATGATGCGAGTGCCTTTGAAAGTGGCAATTGTATACTGGTTTTCTTTTTTTTCTGTTTTCTCTAACTCACCTAGGAGATCATCTTGACTAAAGGAGGAGTGACCAAAAAACAAAAAGATACATGCCAGTAGTGTGGTCTGCTTTATAAAATTGAGTTGCATATTATTTTATTTTTGTATCAGCGTAAAATCAACTTTCACCTCCACCTGTTCAGCAATATTTTGCCACATCAATTTGGGGATTTTGATTTTGTAATCTTCGAGTTTGACGATAAAGGTAGAAAGGATTGAAAGTTTTTTATCAGCAGTAACTTCAATCGTTGCAGGCAATTCTACTTCTTTGGTTACTCCGTGTATGAGTAATTTACCAATCGCTTTTACATTTTGCTGGCCTGCCTTTGCTGCATCAAAGCCATTCATTTTGCCTTGGAAAGTAGCTTTTGGGAATTTCTCGGCCTCTAAATATTTCTCATTAAAATGTTCTTTCATCAAATTCTTTTCAAACTCAAAGTCTTTGATTGGAATAGAGAATGCAAAACCGCTCGATGATAGATCTACGATGCCAGCTGCCTGACTATTAGTTGCCTTGATATCTTCAATAGTAGCATCTGAAAAAAAAGTGATGGTGCTTTTTTCAGCAGTGTAACGTTGAGCGCTTACTTGGAAATTGAGGAGCAACAAGAAACCAGCAAGAAGAGTTAACTTATTCATACGTTGTTCTAATAAATTCAACGAATGTAATAAATATTGGGCATCTCTAAAAACCTAGGTTTACGTCTTTGCGAAGGAGGAACGACCGAAGCAATCTCCAGTTTAGGCTACGAAATTCGGGTTTACTTCGCCCCAATAGCTATCGGGGCTCGGAAAGACGGGCATGTTTTTAGAGGTGCCCTATTGAAGTAAACACTTCGTTTTTCTTATTTCAGATAGAAGTTGTACTGTTTTTCTTGACGTGAGCTATTGAACCCATACAGGTATACCAACCCTTTATACTCTTTAAAGAAATCAATAACTTCTTGCGGATCCTTAATTCGCTGACGATTGATCGACACGATGGTGAAATTTTCGGGTAGCCCAAGTCGGCTCACAATCCCATCTTTTATCTTATTGATTTTTACGCCATAATCAACTGCTTCTAAATTTACACCCAGCGATGCATCGCTATAGATTTTGCGTTTTACAAAATTAGTATCACCATTTTTACTATTCAGAGTTACGGTTGCATTCGATGGTTTACCGTTATGCAAGTAGCTAACGGAAATTTTATCTCCTGGGTAGCGATAGCTTAGTTCTTCTTCAAAACTACTTTTGCTATTAATTTCTGTAGCGTTGATTTTAGTAATGATGTCACCTTCTTGAAATCCCGCTTTTGCCGCAGCACCACCTCGTGCAATTTCTCCTACCAGAACGCCCTTAAATTCTTTTACGTTTACATCGAGATCAAACTTCTTAGCATTCTCGTAATCGTATTCCATGATGTCGGCACCAAAAATTGCTTTTTGAGGTAAGCCGTATTTTATTAAATCTTCAACTACCTTTTTTGCAATGTCTACCGGAACGGCAAAGGCATAGCCTGTATATGAGCCTGTGCGCGAAAGGATTGCGGTATTGATACCTACTAAATCACCGTTTTTGTTTACCAACGCTCCACCGCTATTGCCAGGGTTAATGGCTGCATCGGTTTGAATAAATGATTCGATCGGAAATTTATCTTCAACAACGTTAATTCTTCTTCCTTTAGCACTCACGATTCCAACCGTTACCGTTGAAGATAGTGAAAAAGGATTTCCCACTGCCACTACCCACTCGCCCACCGAAAGCGTTTTTGAATTACCTAACGTGATGGCTGGAAGATTTGTCTCTTTAATTTTTAATACAGCTAAATCGGTTGATGGATCTGTTCCGATTAATTCGGCATCGTATGATTTCTTATTATAAAGCACTTGAATTTTTTCGGCTGCTTCTACCACGTGGTTGTTAGTAACAATGTATCCGTCTTGTGTAAAAATAACGCCCGAGCCCGAACTTACTTGTGTTTGCGATCCGCTGCCTCCAAAAAGTAAATCCCAATAGGAGTAACTTGCACCGCTTTGTGAAATACTATTGATATATACTACACTAGGCGTTGCCTTGGCCGCTGCCAGACTAAAATCTACCGACTCTCCTGCAGGTTGATTGGAAGACTCAACGATGGTGGGGCGATAGACCTCTTTCGCTTCTAAATTAGAAACGGCCTGTGCTTGATTTATTTTTTCGCGTGTTGTTTTTTCTGTTTGATACGCATAGAATGAGTAAGCTCCAGCTAAGCCAGAAATAAAACTAATCACAATTATCTTCAAGGTGTTCATAGTCATAAATTTTTATCATCAACGCAATATTGCCGACAATGGTTTGTAATAGATGGACTTCAATAAACAAAAGTTGAACCAAAATCGGTAAAATGAAATTTTGACAGTAAGTTACAACCAAACTTGATTTCTTACCTTTGCAGGCTATGGGAATACGTTCTGTTTTAGCCAAGCCTTTTGCCGCCTACATTGCCGGCCAAACCAAAGAGTGGTCTGGGAAGCCGGGGCTTTATCAAAGGCGTGTTTTTCAGGAGCTGTTGGAAGGTGGACGCGCCACACTGTTTGGCAAAGATCATGGCTTTGCGGATATCCATAGTTACGATGACTATAAAAAACAGGTGCCCATTCGCGACTATGAAGAGTTGAAGCCGTACGTAGAAAAAGTGCTGCACGGAGAGCCGGATATTTTGTGGAAAGGGAAGCCTGCATACTTCGCGAAAACATCGGGTACTACCTCGGGCACAAAATATATTCCCATCACGAAAGAGTCGGTGCCCAACCACATCAACAGTGCCCGCAATGCGCTGCTCAGCTACGTGCACGAAACGGGCAATGGTGCTTTCCTTGATGGCGGTTTGATTTTTTTATCGGGCAGTCCTGAGTTGGACGAGAAGGCGGGTATCAAAACGGGCAGACTCTCAGGCATAGTCAATCACCACGTGCCGCAGTACTTGCGCTCAAATCAAAAGCCAAGCTATGCTACCAACTGCATTGAAGACTGGGAAGAGAAACTGGATAAGATTATTGAAGAAACAATTCATGCAGATATGTCGTTGATCTCGGGCATCCCACCTTGGGCGCAGATGTATTTTGATCGCATCATTGCGCGCACAGGAAAGAAGGCGAAGGATGTGTTTCCCAATTTTTCGCTGTTCGTGTATGGGGGCGTAAACTTTGAGCCGTATCGCGCGAAGCTATTTGAAACGATTGGCAAGAAAGTAGATTCCATTGAAACATATCCGGCTTCGGAAGGATTTATTGCCTATCAGGATTCGCAGCGTGCCGAGGGGTTGTTGCTGTTGCTGAATAGTGGCATCTTCTTTGAGTTTATTCCGGCCGATGAATATTTTAACGAGAAGCCTACAAGGCTGGCGATTGAAGAGGTGGAGTTGGGAAAAAATTATGCGGTGATTATTAATAACAACGCGGGCTTGTGGGGCTACTCGATTGGTGACACGATAAAGTTTGTTTCGAAAGATCCGTACCGGATTGTGGTGAGCGGACGCATCAAACATTTTATTTCTGCTTTTGGCGAACACGTGATTGGCGAAGAGGTGGAGAAGGCGATGAAGTTTACGATGGAGAAGATGAAGGAGGTAGAGCTGGTCGAGTTTACGGTGGCACCGAATGTGGCACCAAAGGACGGGATGCCGCACCACGAGTGGTTGATTGAGTTTGCCAACGCACCTTCAGACATGGAGGCGTTTCGGTTGGAACTGGATACGCAACTGCGCAAGCTGAATGTGTATTATGATGATTTGATTACAGGCAATATTCTTTCTACGCTGAAGATAACGGCTTTGCAGAAGAATGGGTTTATTGATTACATGAAATCGCAGGGTAAGCTGGGCGGACAAAACAAAGTGCCACGGCTTTCGAATGATCGGAAGATTGCAGAATCACTAGCTGGATTTGCGAAGTAGTTTGCGCATGGCTCAGTTGACTCTCCTCATGCCCGTATTCAATGCAGCGCCTTTTTTGCGCGAGGCAGTGGACAGTCTGTTGCAACAAACATTTACAGATTTTGAGTTGTGGTTGATTGATGATGGATCGACTGATGCATCGCGTGCCATCATGCAATCATACACAGATCCGCGAATTCGTTTTTTTCGGTTTGACCAAAATCGCGGACGTGTGGCGGTAGTGAACGAAGTGGTGGCGCAAGTAACGACTCCTTTTTTTTCAATTACCGATGCAGATGATGCATCGCACTCACAGCGTTTGCAAAAACAAATAGAAGTCTTGCAGAAGGATGAATCGGTAATGCTATGCGGCACTGCTTATTTGGCGATGAATACAGCGGGTAAAATTTTTCGTGAAGTGCCTTTGCCGCAACGCCATGAGTTGATTTATGAACGAATGCCGCAACATGCGCAGGTGCACGGACCTACCACGATCATGCGAAGCGAATTACTCAATGCATTCACACCGCTGTACCGCGATTATTTTAAAGACCATATTGCCGATGCGGATTTGACTTCACGAATTGTCGATCGCTATCGCGCAGCAAATGTGGCCGAGCCGTTGTATGCCTATCGCATTGTGAGCACGTCTAATTCACGTAAGGGTGTATCCATTCGCTTTTTACACTTGTACAAGCTCATTGCTTTTTTGAGCGATCAGCGCAGGAGCACCGGCAGCGATAGCCTAGAGCAGAACCGTGTGGAGGAAGTAGACGCGTATCTGAATAAAATTGCTGACCCGTATCTTCGCGATGCATCAGTTCACCATCGACACGCGGCCTTTTATCATTTGTATTGGCATTCGCTGGCTAAAGCTTGGCACAGCGGCTGGCATGCGTGGCAACTAAAGCCGTATCATCCTAAAAACAATATTTTATTGTTTTACCTTGTAACAAAATCGATGGTTTATCTCTTTAATGACAGATGGGTTTATCCGCATTACACAACGTATTTCAAAAACACAACGCATTGATGCACCAGCACTTTCAACATTCTACACCTGCGGCATCCATGCCAACTAGTTGCTTGTCTATTCCAAAATTCTTGGTGCCTTTGTGCATTCGTGGTTAATATATTATGAGTAAAGAAAAAAAGTCGATTGCAATTTTAGGTTCTACCGGTTCCATTGGCACGCAAGCGCTGGAAGTGATAGCTGCCCACACGGATCAGTTTGAAGTAGAAGTGCTCACCGCTCAATCCAATGCCGAGTTGCTGATCGCGCAAGCAAAGGCATTTCAACCCAATGCGGTGGTGATTGGAAATGAAGATTTGTACCCTGTCGTTAAGGAAGCTTTGGTGCCTCTGAACATCAAAGTATTTGCAGGCGAAAAAGCATTGTCTTCGATTGTACAGATGGACAGCATTGATCTGGTGCTGACGGCCTTGGTTGGCTATGCCGGATTGAATCCAACCTTGAAAGCGATTGAAGCCGGCAAAAACATTGCACTTGCCAACAAAGAAACACTAGTCGTGGCAGGGGAGCTGGTCACGCAATTGGCGCGTTCCAAAGGGGTCAACATTTACCCAGTAGATTCCGAGCACTCGGCCATTTTTCAATGTTTGGTGGGCGAATTCGATAATCCTATTGAAAAAATCATTTTAACCGCATCAGGTGGACCCTTTCGGGGAAAGAAACGCGAAGAGTTGATGCAGGTGACAAAAGCGCAGGCGCTCAAACACCCCAATTGGACGATGGGCGCGAAGGTGACGATCGATTCGGCCAGCCTGATGAACAAGGGCTTGGAAGTAATTGAAGCCAAGTGGCTGTTTGCGCTCAAGCCTTCGCAAATCGAGGTGATTGTACACCCGCAGAGCATCGTACACTCACTCGTGCAGTTTCAGGATAGCTCCATCAAGGCGCAATTGGGTTTACCCGATATGCGGTTGCCCATTCAGTTTGCACTCAGCTATCCACAACGGCTGTCGGCCACCTTCCCGCGTTTTAACTTTGCGGCCTACCCATCCTTAACTTTTGAGCCACCCGATACAGAAACTTTTCGTAACCTTGCACTCGCTTTTAGCGCGATGGAGCGGGGTGGCAACATGCCGTGCGTGTTGAATGCAGCCAACGAAATAGCGGTAGCGGAATTTTTAAAGGACAAAGTTGGTTTCTTGCATATGTCGGATGTGGTAGAACATTGTTTGAATACCATTCCATTCATAGCGAAGCCAAGATTAGAAGATTATATAACAACAGACAAAGAAACGCGAATCAAAGCAAAAGAGCGAATCGGTTAGCACAACAGCCAAATAGACAAATTAACGAATCATCGAATTAACCAATCACCGAATCAATTATGGAGGGAATGATCATGACGGCTCAGCTCTTATTGAGCCTTTCAATATTAATCGTGGTGCATGAAGGTGGGCACTTCTTTGCAGCGCGCATGTTCAATATCAAAGTAGAAAAATTCTATCTCTTCTTTGATTTTTTGTTCCCCATGGCCAATCTGCTCAATTTCTCATTAGTAAAATTTAAGAAAGGTGATACCGAGTATGGTATCGGTTGGTTCCCATTAGGAGGCTATGTAAAAATTGCGGGCATGGTAGATGAGAGCATGGACAAAGAGCAACTGAAAGCTCCGGCAGAACCGTGGGAGTTCCGTTCGAAGCCAGCCTGGCAGCGATTGATTGTAATGATGGGCGGCATTATAGTAAACGTGGTAGTAGGTGTGTTGATTTTTATCGGACTGGTTTACTTTACGGGCGATCAGTTTATTTTAAACAAATATGTCAACGATCATGGAGGCGTACAGGCGTTGCAACTTGCCGAGCAATTGGGAATAAAAACCGGTGACAAGATTATCAAAATCAACGGAAACGAGTTTGAATATTTTGACGATGTGGCCAAGCCAGATATGTTGCTATCGCAAAACTCTTCGTATACAGTTTTAAGGGGCGATCAACAATTAGAGATTCCGATACCTGCCAATTTTATTGAAAACTTTAATCGCAAAGAAGCGCAATTGAATTTTGTACTTCCCCGAATGGCTCCGCGCATAGAGGGCATTTCGGTAGGCTCGTTGGCCGATCGCGTTGGATTAAAGAAGGGTGATTTATTTATAGAACTTCAAGGGCAGCCAATTCAATTCCACGATGAGCTAAAGGCAATCATGAGCAATTTGAAGAGCGATTCGATTCAATTTAAAGTAAAGAGAGGCGAAGAGGTATTGAGTTTCAACGAGCGCCTAAGTGAATCGAAGACAATTGGTTTCTATCCGCTCATGATTGAAGAAGGCGGGACAAAGAAAATTCAGTATTCGGTAGGCGAGTCAATCGCTATTGGGCCAGGCCGTGCCTTTGGTGTGATATGGCTACAAGTAAAAGCATTTAAGAGAATTTTCGCAGGCGACATCTCATTTAAAAAATCATTATCAGGTCCCATCGGTATGGCACAAATGTATGGTGGCGTGTGGGACTGGGAGCGCTTTTGGCGAATGACGGGCTTACTCTCGATGGTCCTGGCCTTTATGAATTTCTTGCCGATACCTGCGTTAGATGGCGGCTATGTGATGTTCTTGTTATATGAAATGATTAGCGGGCGCGAGCCATCTGAAAAATTCTTTGAAAATGCTATTAAGGTAGGCATGGCTATACTCTTGTTGCTGATGGTGTTTGTTTTCTATAATGACATCGCAAAACTTTTTACTGGAGGATAGGCGATGAAGATGGTGAAGTTTTCAGCTTCACCATCTTGTTGGGTAAGGGATTCCAGTTTCTCAACTCATTTTTATCTTCAAATGGGCAGCTTTGTTTCATCGTAAATATCTTTCAATTGGATACTCACATTAATAGAAGTAATAACGAGATTTTGATTGGCATCTTTGTATTCTTCCAATATCCACTGATTGGTATCATTTACCCGAAAATTTGTACTAATTGTAATTCCGTATCTACTAAAATCTACTCTCTTAAAGTAGGTATCTCGCGGTATAGCTCAAATTTCACACCCCTATCATAATTTTTTGTCGATGCAGAAAGTATCTCAAAAATTACCACTGGGCCAATAGAAGAATCCTTTTACTTTATCTAGTGTTGTAATATCTCCACAGAAAATCGATATATAGGGATAGGTGAAAAGAGTATTGCTTGGAATGTAAACTCTCATATCACTTCCGAAAGGAGTGCATGTTTTCCCCTTAAGTTGAATAGCAAGAGACATGAGAAGGTTGGAGAAGATAAGATTATGAATGGCACTTGCTCCTACCATATCAAAAACCTCCCCTCTAAAATAATCATGCTTTGTAAGAGATTTTCGTTCAAAGAAAAATACCCCTCAATGGCGAGTTGTTGTTTGTTATAAACCTGAATAGGCTCTTTTACCTCTATTTGATCAAGTTTTGGATCAAACTGCTAAATCAAAATCCTCACAGGATCTTCCAGCAACCCTTTCAACGTTTTCAAGAATGCCGCACCTACTGCACCATCTACCGCGCGGTGGTCGCACGACATGGTAACTTTCATCACATTACCCACCACAAGCTGACCATTTTTTACGATGGCTGTTTCTTTGATCCCTCCAACGGCTAAAATGCAAGCGTCAGGTGGGTTGATGATGGCAGTGAAGTCTTCAATACCAAACATGCCGAGGTTAGAAATGGTAAATGTGCTTCCTTCCCAATCGCTAGGTTGCAGTTTTTTATCGTGCGCTTTTTGTGCTAGGTCTTTAACTTCGAGTGCAATGTGCGAGAGCGACTTGTTATCTGCAAAACGAATTACCGGAACGAGCAACCCGTCTTTCACAGCTACGGCCACACCAATATGGATGTGGTGGTTCTTCCGCATCTTGTCGCCTAGCCAGCTCACGTTCACATCGGGGTTTTGTCTCAGCGCTGCAGCCGCGGCTTTAATTACCATATCGTTGAATGAAATTTTCACTGGCGCAATCTCATTCATGCTCTTGCGCGCTTCTATCGCCTTGTCCATGTTAATCTCCATGGTAAGGTAGAAATGTGGTGCAGAGAATTTGCTTTCGGCCAATCGCTTCGCAATGGTCTTGCGCATTTGTGAAACCGCAATTTCTTCAAAACTTTCTTTGCCAACTACTTGAGGTAGCACAACCGGTGCAGAAGATTTCGCGCTTGTTGATGTCGTAGACTGTACAGCAGCGGGTTTATAACTTTCCACATCATGTTTGGTCACTCTGCCGTGTTCGCCTGTGCCAGTTATTTTGCTAATGTCGTAGCCTAAATCCTTGGCTATTTTTTTCGCTAGGGGAGAGGCTTTTGTTCTGCCGTTACTCGATGCATCCGAAGCTCCATTAGAAACCGCTGGTGTTGCGGCCACAACGGTTGGCGCACTCGCTGCTACGGTAGTTGCACCACCAGAAGATTTCTGTTGATGTGCTTTCAACAACGTTTGCCAATCAGCATTCTTTTCTCCAATAATTGCCAACACCCCATTTATCTTTACCGCTTCTTTGGCATTAGCACCAATGTAAAGTAATGTGCCTGTGTTGTACGATTCATAATCCATCGTGGCCTTGTCGGTTTCTATTTCCGCAAGCAATTCTCCCGACTTCACTGGGTCACCTACTTTTTTATGCCACGTAGCTATCACTCCCTCGGTCATCGTATCGCTCATCTTCGGCATCAAGGCGATCTCTGCCTTAATCCCAGATGTATCAATCGCAGCCGCGTTCACTTCTATTTTTGCTTCTTGCTTTGGAGCCTCCGCTTTTGCCCCGCCTGTAGTGGCAGCCGATTGAGCACCACCTAGCAATGCCGAATAATCTTCACCTTTATTTCCTACAATGGCCAACACGCCATTGATCTGCACAGGCTCGCCTTCTTTCGCGCCCAAATAAAGCACGGTGCCAGTATTAAACGATTCATAGTCCATTGTGGCCTTATCGGTTTCTATCTCTGCCATCAACTCGCCCGACTTCACTGCATCACCTACTTTTTTATGCCACTTAGCAATCACCCCTTCTGTCATGGTGTCGCTCATCTTGGGCATGCGTACAATCTCAGCCATGTTTATTTATGAGTTAAAATTTTTGATTTACCATCGAACTTCAAAAATAACCGTATTTGGTCGATTTTCAAGAATGATTTTTGGATTGTTCTCCACACCTTTATCTAAGGTGGGCGTGTCCCTGATCCCCACATCCCAACCGCTCAGGCCATCGGTGTCGGGCTATCCATTCCAAGCTCCCTCGTTGCAGCGCGGAGTTTATTCCGAGCGCGGTATCGGGAGGCTTTCCCTGCCTACCGGACAGGCAGGCATTTCTATCCCTCACGCGAAACAAAAACCTGTAAGGTCTTTCTTGCGAAGAATAAAAGACCTTACAGGTTTAGTTCGTACTATTAAAAATTAAACGTACCGATCAAGATTTCAAAAAGAGATGTGGTTGGCTTGATACCATACGAATAACGAAAACCAATGTCTAATTGAGGTAAGAAACGAAATACGTTAATGTCGAATTTTACTTCGCCACCGATAGAGGTGTAGGTTTGATTAATGGCTCGGTTTCCAAACGTACTGCTACCAAAAGCATAGTCAACAAATCCATTCAGTCGTACGCGCTGAATATTAAGTATGGGCCCCATGGAAATATCAGGATACCAAATCGGCAGGCTATAGTTTCCAGACAGCGAATAGAATTTTTGAAATCTCGAAATAGAAAGCCCCCGTGGCGATGGCACCCTATTTCGAAATGTATAATTGTCAACGCCTTCACCAGTCTTTAAATCTGCTGGTATGATGTCAGTTAGTTGCGTAGAAAAATATCCCCAAAAGGAGTGGTGCTTGGCGAAACCAGGAAAATACCCAACTCCGTAAAACGAAAACTGCGAGCCGGAGTAATCTCCTCCATATGGTGTATTATAAACATTCATAAAAAATGATTGTCCCCACTTGCTGTTAATATCCCTGCGGCTTTGTTTTAATAGCCGGTAGGCCGAAAAAGAGAAATGATTATAAACTAAATTTCCTTTGTCTGTAAGATCTCTAAAGAAGTACTGTGGCAAATTGCCAGGAAAAATACGGCCGCCCCCGTCAACATTGTTTTTGAATTCAGAAACCGAAGTATTGCCTACATAGTTGGCGAGGGTAACGTTGCTATAGAATTTAGATGACGTAGTTAGCAAAGGTATTCTTAGACCGATTTCAATCGTTTTTTCTTTCCAATCGAATGTTAGATTTTGCCGAGTGGTAACTGTATTGTTGCCAACTACCTTTTCATATTCAATGATGCCTTCGTCAGATTTACGATTGGCAAAAGAGACTCTGGCATCAATAATCGGAAACAACGCCTGATAACTTACCGTTGCTTGCCAGGCACCTGTTCGTTCGGTAATATCAAAATTGTACCCTGCATTGATAGTAGTCGTACTTAGCAAATCGCGCGATGTAATCCCAATGTTTGCGTTTGTCAAACTATAATCGGTGTAGGCGCCCCAGCTGTATGGATTAATAATTCCTTTCAGCCGTGAGTAGCGTTTTGATTTGTAGGTACTGTCGGGAATTGTTGATAATAGGTTAGGCATTCCTTCTTGCTCAACCAAGTGATTGAAAAAAGTAGAAGGTTGAACTCTTGTTGTCCATAGTTTCCAAGTGGATGGATCGAAAGCAATCTTCACCACGTCCATTCCATCTTTGCCTTGTTCATTGTAATAAATTATTTTTCCATCTCGGCTCAGGCTTGGGTTATAAGCAGCGTATTTACTAGAAGTAATTTGGTAGCGTTGGTTTGTCTCGGTATCTAATGCGTAGATATTATCAATACCACTAATGGGCGAGTTGTACAATATGTATTTCATGAAAGGCACGGGATAGCCGATGTTTTCATCTCCAAAATCGGCAATCTGTTTGTCTGTTCCAGTGGCCGCTTCAAACTGCACTAGGCTCTTACCGCGCTTATTGGTTTTCAAGGCAACAATACCTTTTCCGTTTTCTGTCCATCGCGGCATCGAAATAAAATCGTTGGCAGGGTTATCAAACTCACGCACAACTTTGCCGCTCGTATAGTCGAGTACTACCAACTTGGTTTGATAATCGGTTTTGGTTTCAACCGTTGCCACTTGGTAGCCATCGGGCGAGATAGCTGCCGAAGCGTACCTTCCGTTTTTTGCCAGCACTTGCTTAGTGTTGTTTCCAATATCAAATCCAACAATGGCCGAATAAGTTTTTACTAGCCAGCGTGGGTCGTAGCGATGTTCGTTCCACACCACTCTGCTATTTGTTGCGCTAAGCATAGCCGCATCGTTTACGATGCCTTGTGTATAAACTGTTTTCTCTTGTCCGTTTTTTATTACAACCAATTGCTCGATATCGCCTATGCCCGATTTTTGTACAAGTATGCTTCCATCTTCCAACTCTTGCGGAAAACGATAATCGGTATAGGCGTTGCTGGTTCTTTGGTTTACCTTTTCAAAAGAAGTAAGTACGGTGGTGTCTAATTGTGCTTGCCACTGTTTTTTTAAGTCGGCAGCCATTTCTCTATAAAGCTCATTTACGTACAAGCCTGTTTCTTTTTTTAGGGCAATCGAAAATTTGAAGGGAGCAGGAAATTGCCACGACCGCTTCGTTACGTTTTCCCAAACTTCTGGGTTATTGGTCTTTCTACGTAAGTAAGAGACTATGTGATATCCCAGTTTGTAATGATCGGGAATGTTGTTTTTGTACGAGCGTAAATATTGTTTATGATAATTGAATGTGCGGCCCTCCATCAGGTTGGTACGAAATACTAAATCAAAATTCGGAATCCTGCCTCTTCCACTTTTTGTAAAAGCAGTTTCGGTAGCTACTGCATCGCCTTCCCAAAACCATTGTGGCGCACCTAAGTAAGCCATGGCCGATAAAGTCGTATTGCCAAACGCATAATAAATCAGTCTATTAAAGCCTCTTGTTGAATGTTGAAACTGAACCATGTGCCGATACTCATGTGTAGCGAGCAAGTCTAGCCAATCGTTGTTGCCTACAAAATTGTAGTTCTGCGAGGGCATGGCATAAAACTCTGACCTGCGTGGAGTAATAGAAACGAAGCCATTTGATATGGAAGATTGGTTTTGCAGGATTACAGAAATCTTGCGCGGGCTGGCACCCATGGTTTTAGATTCTGGCCCGTGAACATGCTCTAGCGTATTGGCCATCCGCTGTGCTTGCTGCTCAAACCCTACAGGATATAGAACTCGAAAATGAGGAGTATTTAATTGATTCCATTTTAACGATGGTGCATTGGTTTCGTTTACTGTAGATTCTTGAGCGAAAATTTTTGTGGATATTAATAGGCAGATTACTATCAGTTGAAGAAAAAAAGTAGTGCCAAGAATTCTATACGATGGTTTAGGAATCATGTAATTTTGGTTTTACCTATTAAAAAGGGTAAGGTTTAGCTGCTAGTAAAAATAGTTTGGCATCCGATTGAAAGCAAATGACTAAATTTAAGTCTCGCGAGTTATGTTTAAGAAACTAAAGGAACTGTATCGGCAATACCAAGCTTATGTGCGGATAGATTTGGTTATGTATGCAGTTATGATTTTAATGATTGTAATCTACGTTGTTTACACATTGGCTTTCCGTTAAGTACCCAACAAAATCTCTCGCACATTATCTTTAATTTTTACTGATAGTTCATCGGTGGGTAAGTCGTTTATATCTTTTCCAAATGGATCTTCAATTTCTTCGGCAATTAATTCAACACTTAGCAACACAAAAGTAATAAGCACTACAATTGGCACGGTGATGTAGCCCGATGTGGTAACAAAAGCGAACGGAAGTGTAATGATGTAGATAAAAATAAATTGCTTTATGTACATGGTGTATGAGTAGGGGATAGGTGTATTTTTGATCCGCTCGCACGCGCCAATAATGTCCGAGAATTCTTTGAGTTCTTTGTCCATCATAAAAAGTTGATTGCCGCTAATCACTTCTTTTTTGTAGAGCGCGGTAACTCTGCTATAGAGCAACGATGAGATGAGATTCGGAAGGTGCTTTGTTGTGTTTAGTTTCTCCAGAAACTGCGGTTCTGTTATTTCTAAATGTTCGGGTTTAGCTCCTTTTCTAAGATGTTCTTTTAGAGCTACCACCACATTAGGTATCATCATAGCAAACCAACGCCTGTTTTCTTGGTCATCGGGTTCTAGTGACGAATTAATTTTGAAAGCTAAGTTGCGTGAATTGTTTACAAAGCTGCCCCATAGTTTTCTGCCTTCCCACCACCGATCGTAGGCCGAGTTGGTTCTGAATACAAGAAACAAACCCAGCACAATACCCAACAGCGAGTGCATGCTAATGGTGGTATGAAAGTCACTTTCGTGGAAGCGGAGAATGTCAAGTAATAGGTAGCAAAGTATGGTAGAGAATAATGCCATGAAAATGAGCACGGGCGTGAGTGTGCGCATTACGGCACGGCTGTAGGCATGAAACACGTGCGAGAACCAGACCTTGGGATTGTAATTGACCATATTAAAAAATAGAGCAACGAAGGTATAAAATTGACAGGCACCCAAAAAACAAAAGGCTGCCAATTGGCAGCCTTTTGAAAAACTAAAAAACTAACTATTAAAACTTGATCGTTACTTGGCCCATAAACGTGGTGCCTAGTTGACTAAATTGAGAACCGTTGTAGCCGAGAATTCTGTAACGACCGCTGAAGGTTAAGAATCCTTCTAATAAACTTTTGTCAGCGGCATTCTCCAGCGTTGCTTTGGCCGCAGCGTAATCTGGATCTGTTGTGTTGCCAGTAAGTTCAAGCGACCACTTAGGCAATACATTTAGTAGATTGTTTACAGTAAATGATGCAGAGATGTTTTTAGAGAACGCATACCCAATATTCAAATCGGTAACAACAGCTGACGAAAATACCTGCTTAATGTTGTTCATTTGCGAACCACCGTTATCTAAATCTTGAAACTTGGTCGGTCCAAACAGGGTATTGTTAACAACAACATTCCAGTTTCCCATGCTATAATCTAAGCCACCAATCACTTTGTATTGAGGGCGACCTTCAATAAGAAGCGATCTAATCTGTGCATTTAAGATAGATGCTCCATCTGCTTTAATCGCAGCAGGATCGTTAGGCAAACCTAATATCTCGTTGCTTAACGTGAAATTACCAGCCAAGTTGATTCCTAATTTTCCAGTACCCAAATCAAGATTCTTGTAACTGGCTACAACATCCAAACCTTGCGTTCTTGTTTTAATACCATTAATGAAAAATTGAACACTCTTTAAACCACCCGCTGCCAAAATTTTGCCCAACGTGCTAGTCTTACTGTTAGAACTTATTGACGAGCTATACACTATCCTATCGCTGATTGTAATATTGTAGTAGTCAAAAGTAAAGCTTAGGTTGCTGGTTGGGTTAAATCCTGCGCCAATGGTAATGTTATCAGATTTTTCTGCAGTAAGTTTAGGTATACCCAACGCAAATGCTTCGCGGCTTATGTTATTGAATAGACCAGAGGAAACAATTGTACCTCCTGCAAACGATGCCTGCGTAGACTGAGCGTAAATTTGATGCAATGTTGGAGCACGGAAACCAGTAGAAATAGAGCCACGTAGCACAATCTTATCTTCAAGTAGTTTTAATCTTGATGATAATTTCCACACAACAGCACTTCCAAAGTCACTGTATTTCTCTGCCCGAACGGCTCCCTCTATCAAGAAGTTTTCAGTGATATCATAAGTCAAATCAACATAGGCTCCCAGATTGAAGCGGCTATTAGTTCTTGCATTTTCAGCACGAATACCAGGGAAAGAGTTTGAGCCTTCCTTAAAGTAAGATGCAGTATCGCCTGCTATTATCTGATAGGTTTCAGACCTCGCCTCAGAACCGATAGCAAAATTCAGTTTATCAGTTACTGCCTTGCTAACATCGATGTTACCAACGATATGGCTGAAATTAAAGCCACCGGGCTTAAAGCTAGTAGGGCTGGCTTTTCCAGCACTTCTATTTACGGTATTATTTACAGTATACAATTGTTGATTTCCTCCAATCGTAATGCTCGCATCAGTAGCCCAGCCATTTGTATCATTCTTCAAACCAAGCGTTGCATTATAATCGGTAAGGTCTCCCTCAAAAGTGGGCATATAACCTATATATCCTTTGTAGTTTCCTGCTACTTTATCGGCTGCTTCTATTGAATTTCCGGGTACTGAATAATCAATTCCAGAGGCATCTGGAACGTGAAGCAGTAACGCATCTCTTCTCCAATAAGGAGTTCTGTAGTTAGCGTTACTGATTACTTTTTTAGCTACAAAAGCGGCATTGCTATAAAATTGTGTATTGTCTGAAATCGGAATACCAAGATTGAATGAAAATTTGGCCGCAGAGGTTTCACCAGTTCCGTTGATGTTATTGGCGGTTGGATATTTATCAAGGTATTGATTTACATTATTCGAAAATAAAGTTGTGTTTTGAGCTAGCTGAGTATTGTTCCAGTTATTTAAATCAGCCAAAGTAGCACCACTTCCCGCAGGATTGATCAATCCACCGTTAAAGGTTACATCATCAGCACCTAATTCCTGAAACTTTTGAAGGCCTGTTTTGGAACCTAATACAGTTAAGTCTGCGTCATCAGTATAGCGACCATAAGGCAGAAAGGTCGCAATCTCCGTTGGTCTATCTATTGTGCCTGAGCGAACCGCATTATTTGTTTGGTTAAACCCAACGGTATAATTTATAAATCCATTCTTGCCAAAGTTAGAACCGCTATTGAACGATAATCCATAAGTGCCGCCATCGCCTTTGCTGGTAACACCAGAGATTACGTTGAGGGAACTGTATTCAAATTTATCTTTTAAGATCACGTTCATTACTCCGGCAATGGCATCAGAACCGTATTGTGCAGAAGCACCATCGCGCAAAATTTCTACGCGTTTGATCGCATCAGTAGGGATGCCTGAAAGATCGGCTCCCGTCTCACCACGGCCAGGTGCAAACTGAACATATAATAACGAGCTAAGGTTTTTTCTTTTTCCGTTGATCAGAATCAACGTGCGGCTCGGGCCTAAGTTCCTGATTTCGTACGGGTCTAAAAGTGTAGAGGCATCGTTTACTGGAGTGTTTACAGTGTTGAAAGATGGCACCCTGTATTGAAGGGCTTTGTCAAACGTAAACTGACCTGTGGAAGCCAATTCTTTTGAAGTAAAATTATCTACTGGCACGGGGTTGTCGATAATAGTGCGCTGTGCACCACGGCCTACCGAAATAACTACTTCTTCTAACTCGTTCGCACTAGCTACTAACTTAACATCAACCGAAGTTGAACTGCCAAGCGTAATTTCTTGAGTAGTGTAACCAATAGACGAAACCACCAAGGTGTTGCTGGTGGCAGGTACAGAAAGCTTAAACTTTCCATCAGCATCGGTAGCCGTGCCGAGTGCAGTGCCCTTTACGGTTACACTGGTACCAGGTATACCTACACCGCTTTCGGCATCGGTAACAGTACCTGTTACATCCCGATTTTGGGCAAATGCTACTCCTGTGCAGAACAGAAGCGCTGTGATAAATGGTAAAATTCTCTTCATAAATGGTAAAATTTGGTTATTGAATGAATCAATATTAAGAAATTATTATTAAAGCCTAGAATTTTTGAGCAGAATTTATTGGCTATACCTCATTGATTTCGATCATTTTTTTGGGCTGGCTTCTACCTCTATATTTGCCAAAATAATTTTTATGAAGAGTTTATTCGTAGTTGCTCTGTTATCGCTAGGCTTGAATGCCTTTGCTCAAGCAGACTATGTAGTTACATTAAAAGGCGATACGCTGAGGGGAAAGGTGAAGATACTTACCTACGATCGATTAGATAGGGTGCAGGTAGCCGCAGAAAATAAAAAGCAAAATTTCTCCGCCCTTGAGGCGCGTGTGGTTTCTTTTAAAGGATTAATCTACCATACCATTAGCCAGGGGCAAGGCTTTAGGTACATGCAGCTTTTACAACAGGGCTTTCTCAGCTTGTATGCCTTTCGATTAGAAAATCAGTCTTCTTACGAAGGCCGGTATTTAGCAAAGAAAGATGGTAGTGGCATAGAAGTGCCGAACCTTACTTTTAAAAAGAGCCTTGCTAATTTTTTGAACGAATGCCCCGAAGTGGTAGAGCGAATAAAAAGTGGTGACTTTGGTAAAAGGGATTTAACGCAAATAATTGAGCGGTATAATAGCTGCATTCAAATTATAACCGAACGCAAAATAGAGCAGCCCAAACAAGTAATAACCGAGAAGGAAAGCGATCAAATGGTAGCCCTTAATTCGCTCATCACAAAAGTGGAGGCATCTTCAATAGAGAACAAAACCGATTTACTGGATTTGATAAAAGACCTTCGATCTAAAGTAGGCCGCAACGAAATTCTGCCCAACTATTTATTGAAAGACATAAAAAGCCAGTTGGGCGCATTGCCCGATTTCGCAGCTGATGTAGAAAAATTACTACTACTATTGAAGAAATGACGGCAAGTATTTTCTGATAAAAGCAGGAATATTTTTGCGGTCTAGCCAGAGTGCGATAAGCGAACTACTTGCTACGAGTAGTGCCAGCAGAAATAAATAGCCGCCATCGCCTTTTACTTCTATACCCAGCAAAGTCAAGTGCATCATTAAGGCACCACCCATAAGGCCCAAGGCAAGTGTGGCACCTAGCCAAACCGTGGCACTATATATAATCAGTACGGATGCAATCAACTCAAGTACTCCTATACCAATTCGCCCCCATGGTTCCATGCCCACTTGGGTAAAGATGTAAATAGATTCTTCGGCCCCGCTAAATTTAAAGTAGAGCGTTTGTAGCATAATAATCGCTGCCACTACCCGGGCAACCCAAAAAATAATAAACGTTGATTTTTTCATAGTAAGGCAAGTAAAAGATAGTGATCAAGTGCATTTGTCATATTATAGACAACCGCAAGGTAAGTGTTTAGAAATTTAGCACAAACTGCCTATGATCCCTTCTTATTACAACAGACTTTGATTTGCTAAGTTGCAGGCGTTAGCCCAAAAAAGTAATTTAGGCACAAATAAAAATGCGCATGGCTAAGCTAGAAGTACACCCCGATATTGCAGAAGCAAAAACTATTTCTACCGATTTTTACCTCGACCCATATTTTTTTAAAGAATCGAAGGAAAAAATATTTGGCCGTAGTTGGCATTTGGTGGGCGATGCCGATCAAGTAAAAGACAACGGATGGGTTACACCCGTGCATTTGCTTGAAGACTTTCTGAACGAGCCGTTGCTGCTCTCTAAAGATAAAGAAGGCGTGCTGAATTGCATGCCCAATGTATGTACGCACCGCGGAAATTTAATTGTTGAAAAGCCCTGTAAAGTCAACGATTTGCGCTGCAAGTACCATGGCCGCAGGTTCAACCTTAACGGGAAATTTTTGTCGATGCCAGAATTTAAAGAAGTAAAAAATTTTCCTTCGGTGGCCGATGACTTAATCGGCTTGCCTATTCACCAGTGGGGGAAGTTACTCTTCACCTCGTTGGGCAAGTCATTTAGTGCTGATGCTTTTTTTAAGGAAATGATCGATCGGGTTAGTTGGATGCCCGTAAATGAATTTATGTATCATCCCGAACTATCGAAAGAATATCTGATCGATGCGCACTGGGCACTCTACTGCGAAAATTATTTAGAAGGTTTTCACATCCCATTTGTACATGCAGGCTTAAACGCCACCATCGACTACGGAAATTACTCAGTCGAGCTATTTCGCTACTCTAGTTTGCAGCTTGGTATTGGTAAAGATGATGGATTGAATTTTGAATTGCCACCGTCTTCGCCCGACTATGGAAAGCAAGTGGCCGCTTATTATTTCTGGGTGTTTCCCAATATGATGTTTAATTTTTACCCTTGGGGATTGTCGGTAAATGTTATTCACCCGATCTCTATCAGAAAAACCAAGGTTTCTTTTTTAACTTTTGTGTGGGACGAAAGTAAGTTGCGCCAAGGGGCAGGTGCCGATTTGCATAAAGTAGAAATGGAAGACGAAGAGATTGTACAGAATGTACAGCGCGGCATTCGCTCTCGATTCTATACTCACGGACGATATTCAGTTACACGCGAGATGGGTACACATCACTTTCATCGGTTGATTGCGGAGTTTATGAGGTAGTGGGTTACTTAATGGGTTTAAACATTTCCCTCACTTCTGGGAATAGTAGAATGGCAGCTATTAGCAAGAAAAAAAGTAATATCATTAATAATAGTTGAGATGTAAGGTAAACTCCAATGCCTTTAAAAAATGCTTTTACTTTTGATTGATATGTAAACAAGTCTGCATATCCATATCCAAAATAAGCTAAAGATATAAACGCAGAAATGACTGCATTCATAAAAGTACCAGACAGGCTAAAAATAATTAGGCTAAAGATACTCAACCAATAAATATGACCTTGGACATAAAACGGTAATATGGTATGCTCGAAATAATTTAGATTACTTTTCCTAAAGAATAAATATCTAGACGTAAAGGCTTGTAAGGGAATAGAAAGAAATGTGACTAGTTTTAAGTTGTCTGATATATATTGAACTATCATTTCTCCGAATTTTTCTTGCTCACTTCCAGCTTTAGCTTGCGTAACACTCATTGATTTGCCAGCGGATTTCATAAATTCAACAATCGTAATATCAAGCAAACTCCCTACTAGGTAAAGGAGTGTAATCATCAAAAAGAAATAGCCTATGGGTCCATAGTACTTTATCCTGTTTCCGTCAATAAATAATTGAGAGGCTTTTCCTGGCTTGATGGTGAGGTCTCTTAGTGTGTTGGGAAACATGCCGTCAAACCCATATACCCTTGCCCAGAAATCGTTCCAGCCTTCGCGGAAGGTAATCCGCTTTACACCTGTACGCTGCCCACACTCAGGGCAAAATTTACTTGTGGTGTCGCTTCCACAATTAATGCATTTTATGGCTTCCATTTTTTCAGAAGTGAAAGTTCATTTATTATTTGAAGGTTTAATTAGTTCATATAATTCAGGATTTATTTTTAATGCAATAAATCCGATTATTACAACAAGTATGCTCATGAGCAATTGGCCTACTACAAATACCCCCAAGCCTTTTAAAAATACTTTCCATTTTGATTGATCGGTGAATAGGGTGGTATAAGCGAACGGAAAATAGGCATACGCAAAGAAGGCTACCACAATATTTATAGCGAATGAATGTGCAAACTTTAGATAGACAACACTTAGAATATTTGTCCAGTACATATGTCCTTGCACATAAAACGGCAGCACCATGTGCTCTATGAAATTGTAGTTGCTCTTCCTAAAAAAAATATACCGCGCTCCAACAGCCTGAAGAGGAATGATTGCAAAGGCTATCACTTTTACGTTGTCTGAAATGAATTGCGTTAACATTTCAAAAGCAACTTCTTGCCCTTTTCCCCTTTCAGGCATAAGGCCATATTTACTTACGTTTTTTGTAAAGTCGATGAAGTCAACACCCATTAGGCTTAGTGCCAGTAGAAAGAGTGTAATCATCAAAAAGAAATACCCGACCGGCCCATAGTATCTTGCTCTATTTCCTTCAATAAAAAGTTTGGCTACTTTTCCGGGTCTTAAGGTAAGATCGCGCAACGTCCGTGGAAACATGCCATCAAACCCGTAGATGCGCGCCCAGAAATCGTTCCAGCCTTCGCGCAGGGTGATGCGCTTTACGCTTGTGCGCTGGCCGCAGTGCGAACAGAAATTATGTTGAATGTCTTCTCCGCAGTTAATGCATTTGATGGCTTCCATGCAATAGAAAATAATTGCTAAAGATTAAATCGCGTGAAGTAATCCCGCCAATCGAAACCCTGTATCTATAATATTGGGATTGCTTCGCCCCATGCAAAAATCCAACCCTCCATGCTTACAAAGACGAAGGGTGCTATCATTGGGGATTTTTAGGACAATTGTAATGAGTAAGATCAAGAAGAAAGTAAGATTAAAACTTGTCGGGAATCTGTACAATGCGCACAACGATCTCGTGTGGGTCTCCATCTTTATCTAGTAGGTTAAACTTCACCATCGGGTTGTCGCGCTTGATGTTGCTCTCTACGTGCACGATTTCGTTATTTTGTAGATGTTTTTCAATCTCTTTCTGTAACAGAAAAAGTGCATTGGCCATGTCAACCTCTAGTGGGCTTGGATTGTACGAATCGGTTTTCATTGATATTCAAAATTTAAAATTCAAGATTCAAAACTGACTCCCGAATTTTGATTTGGCCTTACCATTTAATAAGAGCCGAGGCCCAAGTGAACCCGCTCCCAAATGCGGCCAAGCAAATTACGTCATTTTCTTTCATCTTTCCTTCCGCCCATGCTTCACTCATGGCAATCGGTATCGATGCGGCTGTGGTATTGCCGTAGCGCATAATATTGTTGTACACCTTTTCGTCTGGCAATTCCAGCTTTTGCTGAATGAATTGGCTGATCCTTAAATTTGCTTGATGTGGCACTAACAGATTAATATCTTCTTTCTTCATGCCATTTGCCTGCAAGGCTTCATTGATTACTTCCATAAAACGAACCACGGCATGTTTGAAAACCAAATTTCCATTCATCACTACTTTAAAGCCCGTGGTGTCCAGAAATTGCTCTGGCTGTCGCTCTGCATGAGGCCGACTGCTGCCAGGGTCTTTTACATAAAGTTCTTCGGCAAAACGACCATCCGCATGCAAATGCGTTGATAAAATTCCGGGTTTATCCGATCGCTGAAGTATGGCCGCACCGGCACCATCGCCAAAGATCACGGCCGTATTTCTGCCGCGTGTAGTAATATCCAATGCCGTACTTTGAATTTCGGCACCTACTACTAACACGGTTTTGTACATGCCGGTTTTAATGAACTGGTCTGCCACTGACAAGGCATAGATAAAACCGGAACATGCATTTTTTACTTCCAATGCACCAATGCCTTCTAGGCCAAGTTCACGTTGCATGATTACGCCTGAGCCGGGGAAATAATAATCACTGGTGATACAAGCGAACACAATAAAATCAACATCTTTTTCGGTGAGATTGGCACGCTGCAATGCAAGCCTAGCCGCCTTAGCCGACATGTTTCCCACTGTATCTTTTGCCGGATCGATCCACCTGCGTTCTTGAATACCAGTGCGCTCAATGATCCACTCGTTATTAGTGTCCATTAAATTTGAGAGGTATTGATTGGTAATGACCGTTTCGGGAACGTAGTGGCCGAGGCCTACAATTTTAGAAGAATACATGCGGCATTGGTTAAAATCCAAGGCCAAGTTAAGGAATTGTTACTAATGATTGTTAGGGATTGATGGTTTTGGTGCGACACTCATTACCTTTTGCAAAATTGATTTGTTGCCATAAAGTCTTTTTTTTGAGAAGCAAAATCAGCCTTGGCTTTGTTGAATTTAAAGGTGCTAAAAGAGCAAAAATCTTAAACTTTTATGCATCTTTGCTGCTCAAGTTTACCGCCCATGAAGTCTTTCATTCAGTTCATGCTCTCTTAAGAAAAGCGCCATGAACTCTTGGCCTCAGTCAAGAAATTTTTTCCTTCCTCACAAGGAGGTTGTTTTTATTTTTTCAAACCAAAATTTAAGTTGAATGAAAGCTTTTACAACAAAGGCATTTTCCATATTTCGATTATTTAAACAAGCACTTGCCGGCTCTGAGGAGAACTTCACGCAAGGCAGTATTAATCGCGCGATTTTTCTTTTATCTATTCCTATGATCGTAGAGATGGGCATGGAGTCCATTTTTGCTGTAGTCGATATATTCTTTGTCAGCAAACTGAACGATCCCAATGCCGTAGCGGCCGTGGGCTATACCGAGTCAGTACTCAGTATTTTATATTCGTTGGCCATGGGTTTAGGGATGGGTGCCACTGCCATTGTAGCGCGTAGAATTGGCGAGAACGACAAAAAGGGAGCTAGCGCAGCCGCGGTGCAAGCCATTTACCTCGGCTTGGGTATTGCATTCGTGATCAGCGTAATTGGTTTCTTTTTTTATAAAGACATCTTGCGATTGATGGGCGCATCAGAGGCTGTTCTGGCAAGCAGTTCTTCGTATGCGCTGTGGATGTTTACGGGTAATTATACCGTTACGTTGCTGTTTTTGATCAATGCCGTATTTCGTGGTGCGGGTAACGCAGCCATTGCCATGAAAGCATTGTTGATCGCCAATATCCTTAACATGATCCTCGACCCAATTTTTATTTTTGGGTTTGGTCCTATTCCAGCTTTTGGTGTGGAAGGTGCCGCTATCGCTACTAATATTGGGCGCGGGGTGGGTGTGGCATTTCAACTCTACTATCTGTTCAATAATAAAAGTTTAATCCGCATTAGCGTTGATAACTTAATGATGCGGTCAGCAATTATCCTTAACGTAGTGAAAGTTTCGGGAGGAAGTATTTTGCAATTTATCATTGGCTCCGCCAGTTGGATTTTCCTCATGAAGTTAATGTCTACTTTTGGTGAGAACGCGGTGGCAGGTTATACCACTGCCATTCGCATATTCATTTTCACCTTGATGCCTTCATGGGGTTTGGCAAATGCAGCTGCTACGTTAGTGGGGCAAAATTTAGGTGCCAACCAACCGGAGCGAGCAGAAAAATCAGTATGGACGGCCGCGTATTACAATGCGTTTTTTATGGCGTTCATAATGATTTTGTTCCTTACCGTTTCGCCTTGGATCATAGGGATATTTACATCCCAACCTGAAGTTGTTTATTATGGTGTGCAGGCTTTGCGCTATGTAAGCCTCGGCTATATTTTTTACGGATACGGAATGGTGGTGGCGCAAGCATTGAATGGAGCGGGCGATACCTATACGCCAACAATCTTGAATATCTTGGGCTTTTGGGTGTTCCAAATTCCGTTTGCTTATTTGGTGGCCATTGAATTTGAGGTGGGATCGAGAGGTGTTTTTATTGCGATAGCCTTGGCCGAATCGCTGATGGCCATTGCGGCCATCATCATCTTTCGAAGAGGTAAATGGAAGATGGTTAAGTTATAGAGAGCTATTTGTTAATAGTGATTTCGTTGTTGGTTATAGTTGTTGGTTGGTCGAAGCAGGGTCTTGACGAACAACGAATAGCCAACAACGATTAACTTTTCTTAAAGGCAGCCTTCATAGCATTGTTAAACTCTTCGCCAGCTTTTTTAAGGCTCGCTTCTACTTCTTTCCAGCGTTCTTTATTTTCAACTTCCGATTTTAGTTTTTCGCCAGCTACTTTCAGTTCTTCAAATTTCACTTTTAAGTCGGCCTCTACTCGTGTGCTGGCATCTTTGGCCTCCACTAAAAACTGATCTACTTTCTTTCCAAAATCCCTAAAGAATTTTTCGGCTGCGCCTCCTTGGTTTGTTTCCATATATTTTTTAATCAACTTACTTCCTGATGTTACTCGAAAACTTTTTTCTGAGTCGTCAGACCACTGTACTATCCCGCGAAAAGCGGTCTGGAAACTTAGTACTACTTATCTAATGAAACTAATATGAGCGAGCTAGACCCCATCGAATACATTCAAAAATTACTCGAAAGCAAATCTACGGCAAAACAGGTTACGTATAAAAATTTATTGAATGCGTTCACGAGTCTTTCTGCGGAGGCAAAAAGGGTTGTGGCCGAGTTGAAAACAAAAAGCCAACCAAGCGATGCAGATGTAACGGTCGACTTTTTTTTGGTAAACGAACACGAGTTTGATGTAAAGTTGGCGGGCGACCTATTGGTATTTGTGCTACATACCAACATTGTTACGTTTGACGAGAGCCATCCCGTGATGCAAGACCCCTACATTAAGCAAACGGAAGTAAACCGTTACTTTGGTCAGATCATGATCTATAATTTCATGTCAGATTCCATCAAATTCAATCGGGTAAACGACCCTGGTTATTTGCTTGCGCGATTGCTGATTAACCACGAAGGCCGCTATGTGATTGAAGGCGGAGGAAAGTTGGCTCAAGTTTCGAATAAAGTCTCCGATTCGCCAATCACCGAGCAAGAACTGAGCTTGTTGATAAAACTCTCCATGTCCATCGCAATTGAAAACGATTTGATGGCACCGCCCTTTCCGCAAGTGCAATTTATTACGCTATCACAAAAAAATGAAAAGACACAGGAATTGGGAGGAGGTCAAAAGATTGGGTTTAAAATGAGTTATCAAAGCAAAGTGGAATAGATATGGAGTTTAACATCGATTTTTCGAGGATTAACTTGTTAGAATTAAGGGAATTACATATTTCTTTAGAAGAAGTAAAGAGTGTTTTCGGCAATCCAAATTCTTTTGCAAAAGAATTCCCTGAATTTATGTTGATGTTGGGATTTAGTAGCAAAAGAAAGTTTATTAAGATAGCATATAGGATTTCAAAGAATGTTAACTTTGAAGTAGAAGCCCTTCAAAAAGATTTACCTTATGAAGAAGACATTAAAGGACTCTGGTGTTCCAATTAAGACGGAAAAGTTTGATTACTTCGAGTATGTTCGAAATAATCCTAATAAAGGTAAGAGAATCTCCATGGAAGAATTCCACCAAATGATTGAGGAAGCCCGTGCCGAAAAACTAAAAAAAGCATCCTAATGTCTTTGCGCAAACCGCACATCATTTCTATAATTGCTTTGTCTTTAATCGTTTTGTTTTCCGCTTGTGCTTCCTCTTCGCAAGGGTACAAGCCTAAATACAAAAAACCAGATCCGAATAAGCCTTTACCCTGCCCACAAAAAGATTGTTGATATGCGCAAAATCATCATTGCCATAGATGGATTTTCGGCATGTGGAAAAAGCACTACCGCCAAAGAAGTAGCCCGCTTGCTCGGCTACCGATACATCGACTCGGGAGCTATGTACCGCGCGGTAACACTTTATTTTTTAGATCATCTCGTTTCATTTTCAAATCCTAAAGAAGTAGATAAGGCGCTTAATGAAATCAAGCTGTCTTTTATTGTAAACTCGAAAGGCGCAACCGAAATTTTCTTGAATGCCATAAATGTTGAAAAGGCCATCCGCAAAATGAGGATATCCGAAAGCGTTAGCCAAGTTAGCACCATTAAGGTAGTGCGAAAAGCTATGGTTGCGCTGCAACGCAAAATGGGCAAAGACAAAGGTATTGTGATGGATGGCCGCGACATCGGCACGGTGGTTTTCCCAGAAGCCGAACTAAAATTATTCCTTTCAGCCGACATCATGGTGCGGGCTTTCCGCAGGCAAAAAGAATTGTTGGAAAAGGAGGATTTGGTGGAACTTGATACCATTATCGAAAACTTGCAATCGCGCGATCAGATTGATAGCACACGCAAAGAGAGCCCTTTGGTACGCGCCACAGGAGCCATCGAAATAGACACCACGAATATTACGGTAGATGAGCAAGTAGACGAAGTGGTTAGGCTAGCCCTTTCGCAAATGTTGATTAAGAAATGGAAGGGTTAGAGCACTACAAGTCAAACAAGAATAACAATTCAAAATCTTCATTTTTTGGTGCTTTGACACGTTGATTTAATTGTTAATTTTGCCGCGTTGCTGCTTTTGTTAAGCAGCTCTAAACCAAACTTATTGCCAACTGCACATGGGCAAATTCATCAGATTAAAAAAAGGCTTTACTATCAACCTGGCGGGCAAAGCATCCCCCAAAGTAGTAGAAACAGAGCAACCCGAAACATTCGTTATCAAGCCAACTGATTTCTTTGGGACTTATATGCCCAAGCCAGTGGTAAAAGAAGGAGATGCAGTAAAGGCGGGAACTCCTCTATTTCATGATAAAAAACACGAAAAGGTAATCTACACTTCACCTGTAAGTGGCGAAGTGGTAGAGATAAAACGGGGCGAGAAGCGCAAATTGCTTGAAATAAAAATATTGGCCGATAAGAAGGTAGAGTACGAAACATTCAAAAAATATTCTGTTTCAGAAATAGCCAATCTTTCAGTTGCAGATTTAAAAGATCAAATCCTTAAATCAGGTGTATGGCCTACCCTTGTGCAGCGCCCATTTGGTGTTGTGGCCGATCCGGCAGTTACGCCTAAGGCTATCCATATCTCTGCTTTCGATACCCATCCGCTTGCCCCTGATTACAGTATTTTATTCAAAGGGCAAGACCATTTCTTTCAAGTTGGGGTAGATATTTTAAAGAGACTCACTTCTGGAGCCGTTCACGTTAACACACATTCAACAAGTGAGATTGCTACGGTGTTTTCGCAAGTAAAGGGTGCAGAAGTAAACAAGTTCTCAGGCCCACATCCAGTAGGGTGCGTGGGTGTTCAAATCCACCACCTCGATCCAATTAACAAAGGGCAAGTAGTTTGGACGATTTCGCCTGCTGGGGTTATTCAAATAGGAAAGTTATTTTTAAACGGAGTTTATGATGCTTCAAGGCTAATTGCGGTAGCGGGTTCTGAAGTTAAGGCTCCTCAATACTTTAAGACTTACACAGGTGCATCGGTAAAGAAATTTATTGAAGGCAACTTGAATAGCGACAACGTGCGCGTAATTTCTGGAAACCCATTGACGGGCACTGCTATTGGGAAAGACGGCCATATCGGTTTTTATGATCAGCAAGTTTCAGTATTGCCCGAAGGCAATTACTCAGAATTTATTGGTTGGATTACACCCGGAGAGCGCAAGCTAAGCTTCCACCGATCTATTGGGCTTTTTTCCTTTTTGTCCCCTAGTAAAGAACGAGTAGTAGATACCAACACACACGGAGAGCCTCGCGCTTTTGTGCAGACGGGTATTTTCGAGCAAGTCACCCCGATGGACGTTTTGCCGACCTTTTTATTAAAAAGCATTCTTGCCGAAGATATAGATGAAATGGAGGCCTTGGGTATTTACGAAGTAGTAGAAGAAGATTTAGCCCTCTGCGAGTTTGTAGACGTATCAAAGCATAAGGTTCAGGAAATTTTGAGAGGAGGAATTGAATTAGTACAACATAGTTAATTAGTAATTCGATGGAGTTTATAAAACATCAGATTGAAAAAGTCAAACCTCATTTCGAGAAAGGAGGTAAGTGGGAAAAGCATTATTATTCGTTTGAGGCATTAGAAACATTTTTGTTTGCGCCAGCCACCACTAATGATATCAAGGGATCCCAAATTCGCGATGCCATTGATTTGAAGAGGCTGATGATGACCGTTATTATTTCTATGGTTCCTTGCTTACTCTTTGGTATGTGGAACGTGGGACATCAGCATTTTTTGGCAATCGGTCAAGCGGCTTCGTTCGGAGAAAAATTTTGGATTGGTGTTGTACAAGTAATGCCAATCGTTGTGGTTTCGTATGGAGTAGGGTTAGGTATTGAGTTTGTCTTTGCCACTTTTAGAAGACACCCTGTTAACGAAGGATTTTTGGTGACCGGAATGTTGATTCCGTTAGTCATGCCACCAGATGTGCCGCTCTGGCAAGTTGGATTGGGAACTGCGTTTGCTGTAATCATTGGTAAAGAAGCATTTGGAGGAACAGGCATGAACGTAATGAACGTAGCCTTAACGGCTCGTGCGTTTTTATACTTCGCTTATCCTACCGATATATCGGGAAGCGTATGGACCTATATTGGTGAAGCAAAAACAGTAGCTGGATATTCAGGTGCAACGCCCTTATCCTTAGCGGCAGATGCGGCAACCGCAGGTACTAACGTAATTGCATCGTTCAATTCATTTGGTGCTGGCTGGAACGAAGGCGTTTTTACATTCTCGAATATGTTTATGGGCATTATGCCAGGCTGTATTGGCGAAACCTCTACGCTAATGTGTTTGATCGGAGCCTTTATTTTGATTGCTACAGGTGCTGGAAGTTGGAAAGTAATTTTAAGTGTTTTTGGTGGTGCTTACGCGATGGGTTTGTTGCTAAACGTGATTGGCGGAAACGCCTTTGTAGAAATGCCTGCTCATTATCACTTAGTAATTGGCGGGTTAGCTTTCGGGGCTGTTTTTATGGCAACCGATCCGGTTACAGCTTCGCAAACAGAAACCGGAAAATGGATATATGGAATTTTGATCGGTGTGTTTACCGTTCTCATTCGTGTGTTTAATCCTGCCTACCCAGAAGGGATTATGCTGGCGATTTTGTTGATGAACGTTTTCGCTCCGCTGATTGATTATTTTGTGGTAAGTGCAAACAAAAAAAGAAGATTACAACGTGCGACAGTCTAACCTTTACATCGTTTTATATGCAGCCGCCATCACCATTGTGTGTGGAGGAGCATTGGCCATTGCATCGCAGAGCTTAAAGCCTTTGCAAGATGCCAACATTGAACTAGAGCGTAAGAAGAATATTCTTGCTACTGTAATGGAGTTGAAAGAGGGTGATGACATTGTAAAACTATATTCTTCTCGTGTGAAGGAGAGTGTCATTGATTTTCAAGGGAATGTGAGAACAGGCATGAAGGCCAGTCAAGTGATTATAGCTGAACAATACAAATTAAAACCCGAAGAACGTTTGCTGCCCGTTTATGAGTTTCGTAGCCAAGCGGATACTTCCAAAATTGAAAATGCGGTAATGCCAGTATATGGTTATGGTTTATGGAACAACATCTGGGGCTTTGTGGCCTTGCAATCAGATTTGAATACCGTGCAGGGCGTGAAGTTTGAGCACGCTGGTGAAACCCCTGGTTTGGGCGCGCGGATTACATCAGACGATATTCAAGTTCGCTACAAAGGGAAGAAAGTCTTTGACGGAGAAATAGTTTCATCGGTAGTAATGCAAAAAGGAGAAGGCATGGATTATTCTGCTGACCCGCATAAGGTAGACGGTATGTCTGGAGCTACCCTTACGGGAAAAGGAGTTAATAACATGTTGAAAGATTATTTCGCTTGCTATAAAAATTATTTAAAGAAGAATCAAAAAACTTTATCACTCAACTTATGAGCACAGCAACAGCAGAGGTAGAAGTTGTAGAGAAAAAAGCAGAACCACTTTTCTCAAAGAAGAATAAAAAGTTGATTTCAAATCCATTGGATATCGACAATCCCATTACTGTGCAGGTATTGGGTGTTTGTTCTGCATTGGCGGTAACAACACAGATGAAGCCTGCACTTGTTATGTCCATCGGTTTGATGGTAGTAACGGCTTCATCCAATGTGGTTATTTCCATGATGCGAAACTCTATTCCATCTCGCATACGGATTATTGTGCAATTAGCTATTGTGTCGCTGTGGGTAATTTTGGTTGATCAAATTTTGAAAGCCTATGTGTATGATGTATCTAAACAATTATCTGTATTTGTCGGCTTGATCATTACCAATTGCATTGTGATGGGTCGGTTAGAGGCTTTTGCAATGGGCAATAAACCTTGGCCTTCGTTTTTAGACGGCATTGGAAACGGCTTGGGTTACGGTTTGATTTTGATGGCAGTGGCATTCATTCGCGAGCTTTTTGGTGGTGGCAGCTTATTCGGTTTTAAAGTGTTTGAAGCAATGGGAGTGCATTACACAGGCAACGGATTGTTGTTGTTACCCGCGGGTGCATGTATTTTAGTTGGTATCGTTATTTGGATTCAGAGAACGTTGAATGGATTTAGAGAGTCTCACTAAAAATTAATATGGAGAATTTAATCAACATTGGAATCAGGTCGGTTTTTATCGACAACATGATCTTCGCATATTTCTTAGGTATGTGTTCTTTTTTGGCTATTTCCAAAAAAGTGAAAACAGCTTTTGGCCTTGGTATGGCCGTAATATTTGTATTGGGAGTAACCGTTCCGATTAATTGGCTTATTCAAAATTATGTATTGAATGCTGGTGCTTTGGCTTGGATTGGTGATGACTTTAAAAATGTTGATTTGAACTTCTTGCAATTTATTATTTTCATTTGTGTGATTGCTGCTGTTGTTCAGTTGACAGAGATGGCGGTGGAGAAATTTTCACCAGCGCTGTATGGCACACTCGGTATCTTTCTACCATTGATTGCTGTGAATTGCTCCATTTTAGGAGGTGCATTATTTATGGTTGGGAGACCTTATAATTTAGCTGAAGCAACCGTGTTTGGTTTTGGATCAGGCATTGGTTGGATGCTGGCTATTGTGGCTTTAGCCGGTGTGAGAGAAAAAATGAAGTACTCAAACGTTCCTGCGCCTTTGAGAGGATTAGGCATTACATTTATTTTAGTGGGCTTGATGTCGTTGGGCTTTTTAAGTTTCCTTGGCTTCTCGCTGTAACTTGATTGGAAGACACTTTCAGAGGCTTCAAATTTTTTGAAGCCTTTTTTTTATTTGAACGATTTAATTTGGCCACAGATTTTCACAGATTAAATTATGCAACATCTGTGCTTTTCTGTGAAATCTGTGGCTGGCTTTTAATTTCGAATTATTGATTTTTAATTGTTTAACTAAAAAATACCTCGATAGTCACCCCTCTCCATGCGGAGAGGGGTCGGGGGTGAGGTTATGAAAAACCTATTCGGAAAAATCGTTCGCTACTTTTTTAATGGAACCCTGTTCATCGTTCCATTGGTGGCCACCGTCTACTTTATTTTTGTTTCCTTTCAGTGGCTCGACAGCCGATTGAACTTGCCCTACCCAGGTGTGGGGTTCGTGATTATCCTAACTGTCATAACCCTGTTCGGTTACTTCACGTCCAACTTTGCCTTTAAAACTTTCTCGAATTGGTTTGATCATGGCATGAATCGCATTCCGCTCGTGAAACTGATTTATTCTTCTGTCAAAGATTTACTGGCTGCGTTTGTAGGAGATAAGAAGAAATTTGACAGACCCGTATTGGTGCGTATCAACAAAGAAAATCAACTGCATCGCGTTGGCTTTATTACTCAAAATGACTTGAGCGAACTTGGTTTAAATGATATGATTGTAGTTTACTTCCCACAATCGTATGCTGTGGCAGGCGATCATTTCATCGTTCCGAAAGAAAACGTGCAACCCCTTAATATTTCAGGCCCAATTGCAATGAAGTTTATTATTTCAGGAGGGGTTAGTGGGTTTAGTGAGAGTGTCGAATAATTGTTTGCCAGTTAGCACTACGCTAAAATTGTTTAGAGTTTTAACTAACTAATCACCCCCGACCCAATCAATTCTTCGCCCTCATACCACGCAGCAAATTGCCCTGGTGTAACACCTCGTTGAGGTCTATCAAAAATAACGTAAAGACCATTTTCTTTTTGATGCAGTGTACAAGTTTCCAGCGGCTGACGGTATCGAATTCGTGCCAAGTATTTTTTAGATTTATCAATTGATAAAGCCAAGTCCCTTCGCACCCAATGCACGTCTGCGGTGGAAATAAATAGTCCCTTCCGATACAGCCCTGGATGGTCATCTCCCGAGCCAGTATAAATCACATTTTCATCTGTGTCTGTACCAATTACAAAGAGCGGTTTTTCATAACCACCAATATTGAGCCCTCTGCGCTGGCCAATGGTGTAAAAATGTGCCCCATTGTGTTCACCCACTACTTCACCCAACTCAGTTTGCAATTCATAAGGTTTTGAAATGTTGATGAGGTCGTCATCAGCAAAGCCATTTTTAAACGTAGGAGAAGAGGCCGGTACTTCAATCACTTTTCCTTTTTTTGGTTCCAGTCGCTGTTGTAAAAAATCGGGCAAATGTACTTTTCCAATGAAGCACAATCCTTGCGAGTCTTTTTTCTCAGCGGTAGCCAAGCCAGCTTTCTTCGCAATCTCCCGTACATCTGGCTTCAGTAATTCTCCAATGGGAAATAGTGCTTTTGAAAGTTGAGCCTGCGTCAACTGGCAAAGAAAATAGCTTTGATCTTTGTTTGGGTCTTTGCCAGCTAGTAGCTGGTAGACTTGTTCTCCAGTTTTTTCAATAATTCCTTTTCTGCAGTAGTGCCCTGTTGCAACAAATTCGGCACCGAGTTTTATGGCTGCATCTAAAAAAACATCAAACTTAATTTCACGATTGCACAGCACATCAGGGTTGGGTGTTCGGCCTGCTTTGTATTCGGCAAACATGTAATCAACAATGCGAGTTTTGTATTCGGCACTTAAGTCGATGGCTTGAAATGGAATGCCCAAGTGCTGAGCCACAATCATGGCATCGTTGCTGTCATCGAGCCATGGGCATTCGTTGCTGATCGTGACCGAGTCATCGTGCCAGTTTTTCATGAACATGCCGATTACCTCGTAGCCTTGCTCTTTCAGCAGGTAAGCTGCTACGCTAGAATCAACACCACCTGATAAACCAACTACAACTCTTTTTTGCATCTTAGTTAGCAGAAGCCGTTTCCTCGGCTAAAAGTTCATTAACAACTTGATTAAATCGTTGCTTGAATTGCTCATGATAAATGCCCGTACCTGGCCCTTCAAAACCTGTGCGTATGTGTTTTACCTTTCCGTCTTTTCCTATAAAAATGGTGGTTGGGAAGGCAATGACTTTATTTAGCATCGGCAATGTTTTAGCAGCCTCTTCTTTATCGTTGGTACCAGCAATTACAAAATCGTAGGGTACGTTCAATTTCGCCTTCATCTTTTTTACGCGCTCACTGGCATACTCAAAATCAGCTTTTCGTTCGTAGGCTAGTCCGAGGATCTCCACACCGCGGTCTTTGTTTTGATTATACCACTGTGTTAAAAATTTCGTTTCGTCCATGCAGTTGGGGCACCATGTTCCAAAAATTTGAAGTATCAACACTTTTTTGTCAAACTTTTCGTCCGATGGGCTAATCATGTTATGGTCAACATCAGGAAAACTGAATGTGATTTTATCAAAACCTTCTTTTAAAAAAGTGAGCGACTCTGCATTAGGCAAAGCTGCCTTTTCATTTTTTATTCCTTTGAAAGTTTCGTGAGAAGCATGCCCAGAATAAAAATCACCTTTTAGCGAATCGCCTTCTAACTTGGCCGAGAAAACAAATGCATGGTTTCCATCAAACGCACTTAACTTTAATCGACCATCTACCACATTGCCCTCCAAATAACGATAGTCACCCGTTGGGGTGAGAAACGTGCCGGTCAGGTAGTTTCCTTTTTGCTCGAAAATTCCAACTGACGGATAGATTTCTTTTTCGGACTTAAACTCTAACTGGTAAGTTCCAGAAAAATCGAGCGATTGATTGTCAGTAGTCTTTGCAAATCGATAGTCATCACCCCACGTGGCGGTGAAAGGCAAATTACCTTCTGGAGCATAATTCTTTACAAATGTTCCAGTTAATTTATCGCCCTCAATTTTTGCTGAAAGCGAAGCATCAAAAATATGAAGCACCATTTCCACGGAGTCTCCCGTTACGCTGATTTCATCGAGCAAAATTTTCTCGGTAGCATTGTGCAGAAAGGCTTGGTATTTATTTTCGGTTTTCTCAACCGAAAAAATAAATGGTAATTCCTGACCTTGCATTGAAATGAGTCCTCGCCAAGTACCTGTTTTCAATTCGGCAGTTTGGGAGCAGGAAAACAAAACCGCCAAGGCGGAAATAGCAATTAAAACACGCATTTTTATAACTTGTTAAAAAATAAAGGTATCTCTAAAAACTCAACGAACCCTTCTCTTGGAGAAGGGAATGGGATGAGGTAGTAAAAAGCAAAGTTTTTAGAGATGCCCATAATAACTTCAACCCTCAACCATGCAAAGTAAAGAAATGTTCGCGGGACTTCGGGTATTGGAATTGGCCTCTGTTTTGGCCGGCCCCAGCGTGGGGCAGTTCTTTGCCGAACTGGGAGCAGAGGTAATTAAAGTTGAAAACCCAAAAACAGGTGGCGATGTTACCCGCAGTTGGAAAGGTGCAGGTGAAATAACAGATGACCGCTCAGCTTACTTTTGCTGTTGCAACTGGGGTAAGAAATCTATGGCGTTGGATTTGAGCCAACCAGCCGATCTCGGAGAGTTGAAAAAGATGGTGCCAGCGACTGATGTAGTAATTGTCAGTTACAAACCGGGCGATGCTGAGAAATTAGGTGTAAGCTATCAGCAATTGAAAGCAATTCATCCCAAAATTATTTATGGACAGATTACAGGGTATGGAAGCGATGACGAACGCGTAGGTTACGATGCAGTTGTACAAGCCGAATCTGGTTTTATGGATTTGAATGGAGCAAAAGAAGGAGCACCCACAAAAATGCCGGTGGCGTTGATTGATGTGTTGGCGGGTCATCAGTTGAAAGAGGGTTTGCTGTTGGCATTGTTGCATCGCGAACGAACGCAGCAAGGTGGATTGGTAGAAGTGAGTTTGATACAAGCTGCACTATCATCGTTGGCGAACCAAGCTACCAACTGGCTAGTAGCAAACAAGTTGCCCACGCGCCAAGGCTCTGCGCATCCCAACATCGCTCCGTATGGAGATTCATTTTTAACAAAAGATGGTAAGCGATTACTGCTAGCGATAGGTAGCGATCGACAGTTTATAGATCTAGTAGATATGCTAGGCATTTCCAATAACCTAATTGATCTAGGTGATTGGGCACTTGAGATCAAATTTCTTAAGAATCAACAACGGGTAAATAATCGAGTAGCTTTGAATGAACTTTTAGAAGAGCGCATTGTTACTTGGGAATTAAAAGAATTAATGATCAGATTGCAAAAACTAAAAATTCCAGCAGGTGTCATCCAAAACGTGCAGGAAGCACTTGAAAGTGACTGGGCAGATGCAATTCTACTGCAAGCAGGAAATCTAAGAGGAGTTAAAAATTTTATTGCTCTGACAGAAGAGGGTAAACGATCCTCGTTAGTACTATTGCCGCCACCTCATCTAGGAGAACATACAGCAGAGATTATCAGTAAGCTGAATCTATAAATTGGGTAGAAGTAAAAACTTTAGCTAATGGACAAGTATGGTAAGTTAATTTCAGATGCATATTATGGTTACTGGAATTACTTTGTCAATGAAATAGTAAACCCAAGCTGGCACAACTATTTCTATTGGTTAGTCGGAGCATCGACCGTTATTTATGTTCTTGAGCTCCTATTCCCTTGGCGTAAAAATCAGCCGGCCATTCGAGAGCATTTTTGGTTAGATATCTTTTATCTCTTTTGGAATTACTTTTTGTTTTCGATGATTGCCTACAATGCCTTGTCGATGGTGGGCGTTCAACTCTTCAATGACTTTCTTGCACTTTTTGGCATCACCAATATAGTCGCCATACAAGTGGGTGCGTTACCCGGCTGGCTACAACTCCTGTTGATTTTTGTGCTACGCGATTTTATGCAGTGGGCAATCCACCGGATGTATCATCATGTCAATTGGATGTGGGAGTTTCATAAAGTACATCATAGTACCGAGCAGATGGGCTTTGCTGCCTTGCTACGTTACCATTGGATGGAGAATATTTTGTATCGCTCATTAGAATACATTCCGCTGGCCATGATTGGTTTTGGAATTACTGATTTTTTCATCGTTCATATTTTCACGTTGGTGGTAGGGCAACTAGGCCACGCCAACTTGAAAATTAATCTTGGACCGTTTAAATATATACTCAATGGTCCGCAGATGCATTTGTGGCACCATGCTAAAGAAATGCCAGCCACCCATCCCAATGGATTTAACTATGGGATAACGCTTAGCGTTTGGGATTTTATTTTCCGTACTAACTATTGGCCTAGCGATGATGAAAATCTTCCTGTTGGACTTCCTAAAGGCGAGAATTTTCCAACTGATTTTGTTGGGCAAACGATAAGGCCTTTTCAACGGATTTTTGGTCGAAAGGAGTAAACTGATTTTTGGTAATTTTCGCCTATAAAATAATTGGTATGGCTACTATTAAAAAACTGGTAAAAGGTGATAGAAAAATATTTGGTGTATGTAGTGGGTTAGCCAACTACTTTGATACCGATCCCACCATTGTGAGAATACTTTTTGTGGTGGCTTTCTTTGGTTTTGGGATGGGACTGCTTGCCTACATTGTAATGGCATTGATTATGCCTAGTAGGTCATAATCTCAATTTGCTAGTTTTTTCTGGCGGCTTACCATACTTGATATGTTGAAGTGTTTCTTATGCTGGTTTAGTATCTTTCTTTTTCTCCCTCATGCAGTAGAAGCACAATCGGTAACAGAATCTGAATTGTTGCTGCGAATCAAAAATCAGCAAGCAGAAAAAAATCAGTCACCGATAGGTGTTCTTCCAGCCTATATTTCACGAAAGCAAGTAATGAAGACGAAGAAGCGCGATGCTAATATCTTCTATAATCAATTGTTGATTTATACTTTAGCCAAGGCGGCACCTGCACTCTCACAATCCAACCAGGCTTTGACTGATAGTATCTTTCGCGAAGCGCAAGTCCATTTTCCGAAATTTGAAAACAAGAAGGGAAGAGGTACTTATAATTTTTGGCGCACCGATAGCTCTTATTCTTTTCCGTATATGCGCTGGGTTGAACTTGTTCATAAAGAATTTGCACCCCCCGATGATTTAGATGTTACTTCATTGGCCTTCATGGTACTTAACAAAGACTCTGTTTCCTCCAGCGCAGTACATCGACTAATGCAAGACTATACTCATGATGGCAAACAGAGTAGGAGCGTAGAAAAGAAGTATCTATCATATCCATTTTATTCAAGCTGGTTTGGGAAAAAATTTCCAGTAGTGCTTGATGTATGTGTGTTGGCAAATGTATTGTGCTTGGTGCAAACCAAACATTTACGCTGGACTAAAGCTGACAGCGCAAGTCTCAAATTAATTGTGGCTTCTATAGCCAACAGAGATATTGTCAATCGCCCAATGCAAGTTTCTCCGTATTATGGCAAAACATCGATTATACTTTACCATTTAGCTAGGCTGATGGCAATTAGTAAAGTGCGAGAGTTAGAATCTGTAAAACCAGTGCTTAAAGAAATGGCGTTGCAGGAGTTTGCACAAAGCACCGAGCCGCTAGAAAAGGTAATTATAGGCAGCACATTGATGAAATGGGGTTATGATTCACCTGTATTAGAGATACCGACCAGCACACAAGTGGAAGAGGTAATTGAAAAAAGCAATTTCCCCTTCTTTATAGGAAACGTACCTTCCTTTCTATCGCGCGGCAAAAGAAACCTTCTCGCAAAATTGAAAATTGGATTGTTCTATCACTACTGCCCCGCATTTAATGACGCTCTATTACTGGAGTACATAGTATTAAAAAATGCAGCGTCTTTAAACTAGGCGGGTAAAGTTAATATTGGCTTTTCTAAGTTCTTCTATTCTTGAGTCGGCTACTGGTGATAAACCCGTTCGGTCTTTTTCTTAGAAATAAAGACCTGACGGGTTTTGTTTTATAGCGGCAGGGATTGAGCGGTCTGTTTGAGCCCAGCCTTCGCTGCGGCTGGCGGGCCGAAGGCTGGCGAGTAGCGAAAGCCCGGTGCTAGGCTTGCCTTTCGGAGCATTTTCCTCCCATTTTCACCCACATTTCATTCTAAAACTGAAAAGTCGATTGAACCCCAGTAGGCAAGCCGAGCAGCCGCCAAAATTTCAATTAACCCTTAAAAGGCTACTCAAAAGTTATTTTTTAATAATTTTTTAACCTAAAATGTAAAAAAGTGGGATAAAGTGGTTGAAAGTGGTGGAAAAATACTTACGTTTGTTTAGGAGAAAAAGGCAACCACTACAGTCTATGACTTTCTTCACTAGCGAATACGAAAGTAAACTTGATGCCAAAGGCAGGCTTGTACTGCCTGCGCGGATCAAAGCCCAGCTACCCGCCACAGGCGAGGACAGCCAAGAGCTTGTCATCCGTAGAGGCTTTGAGCCATGCTTAATTGTGTATCCGATGGTGGAGTTTAAGAAAGTCTTCTCAAAAATTTCAGGTCTCAGCGAGTTCAACGAAGAGTACCGCAAACTCCAGCGGAACTTTTTGTCGGGGGTAGTAACAGTAGAGTTAGATGGCAGCGGCCGCTTTCTCATCCCCAAGAACATGCTCACCTACGCGCAGATTGAAAAAGATGCGATGTTGGTAGGCACAGGAAGCAAAGTTGAGATTTGGAATCCATCAGTCTATGAGAAGCAATTGATCCAAGACCCAAGTGAGTTGTCGAAACTGGCAGAGAAATACCTCAATGAGTAGATGACAATGGGCTCTACGTACCACAAGCCCGTCATGCTCAGCGAATGTATTGATGCACTAAACATTAAGCCAAATGGCATCTATGTCGATGTGACTTTTGGTGGAGGTGGGCACAGTTTAAAGATTCTCGAGCAGTTGACAGAAGGCAGGTTGATTGCTTTTGATCAGGATGAAGATGCCAAGAGGCAGGCGGATAATATTCAGAGTCGTTCTTTTACATTTTGTCAGGCAAATTTCAGGTACATGAAACAGTACTTGAAGTTGAACGGAGTGACCAAGGTCAATGGTATTCTTGCCGACTTAGGAATTTCATCGCACCAGATTGATTCGGCCGAGCGGGGTTTCTCTACTCGATTTGATGGACCATTGGATATGCGAATGGATAAAAAAGGGTCGGTAAGTGCAGCCAAAATATTGAATGAGTATTCGGAAGCGGACTTGCATAAGATGTTGGGCATTTATGGGGAGGTGAAAAATGCAAA
>JAAFHY010000206.1 GCA_013298505.1 Cytophagales bacterium | reverse complement strand
GCCCCGAAGTATGGGCCGATGAAAAACGCCTCACCAAGATTGTCGACTATATCATCGCCTATCACGGGCAAAAAACATTTGATAAAGAGTTCTCGGCCATCTTTGCCATTAGCAGCATCGAAAATCTGATTAAGTACTACGAACTATTCAGGAAGAAGAAGGAAGCCGGTGAACACGATCTAAGAATTGCCACCATCTTTACCTATGGCGCCAACGAAGACGATGAAGATGCGCAAGATATGCTTCCGGGCGATGAACTGCCAATGGCTGCTGAAGCTAAAGAAACGTACAAGTCAAAGCACACACGCGATAAACTAAATGGGTTTATCGGTGATTACAATAAACTGTACGGCACTAGCTTTTCAACGGATGATGATAAATTGTTTGAAGGCTATTTCAAAGACATCAGCAAGCGGTTAAAGGAGCGGGAAAAGAAAGCATTTAATGATGAAAAAGGCAGGCTCGATATTTTGCTTGTGGTGAATATGTTTCTCACCGGCTTTGATGCCAAGAAAGTCAACACACTTTACGTGGATAAAAACCTGAAGCATCACGGGCTCATACAATCCTATTCCAGAACCAATCGTATTTTGGGCGAAAAGAAATCGCAAGGAAATATTCTAGTCTTTAGAAATCTGAAAGATGCCACAGACAAGGCCATCACACTATTCTCCAACAAAGAAGCAATTGAAGAAATCATTCTGCCGTCTTTCGAAGCCATTGCCAAACGTTTTGATGAAGCACTGCAAGATCTATTGAAGGTAACAGCAACTCCGCAAAGCGTGGATGAGCTGGTC
The DNA here is from genome assembly GCA_013298505.1 of Cytophagales bacterium. GTDB lineage: Bacteria > Bacteroidota > Bacteroidia > Cytophagales > Cyclobacteriaceae > ELB16-189. The sequence continues at coordinate 1,732 of JAAFHY010000206.1, read as the reverse complement.
AGCGAGGAAGATGAGGCTGCCTTTGTGGTGGCTTTCCGTTCCTTATTGCGAGCTAAGAATGTGCTGGAGTCGTTTACCGATTTCAGTTGGGAGAATCTGGGAATAGATGAAGCGACCTTTACATCATTCGAAACCAAGTATCTTGATCTGCGCGACAAGGTAAGGCGCGACAATTCAAAGGAAAAAACATCCATCCTCAACGACATCGACTTTGAAGTAGAGTTGATTCACCGCGACATCATTAATGTTGCCTACATTATTAAACTTCTGGCTAAACTGAGGCAAGCCAAAAAATCCGAACGCGAGCAACAAAAGAAAGCGATCATGGACATGCTCGGCAGCGATGTGCAGTTGCGAAGCAAGCGTGAGTTGATTGAAAAATTCATTGATGAGAACCTTCCGAAAATACACGATGCCGACAACATTCAGGAAGAGTTCGAACAATACTGGCAAGAACAAAAAGTACTAGCCCTCGCCAAACTTTGTGATGATGAGAGTTTGGACAAAGAACAATTCAAAGCGTTGATCGAAACCTATATTTTTAGTGGTCAAACCCCACTCAGGGATGAGGTGTTAAAATGCTTAGGCGATCGCCCAAGTATTTTACAAGCTCGTGAAATTGGGGAACGGATCATTCAAAAGATGAAGGAATATGTAGAGGTGTTTTTGGAAGGGATGGTGGCGTAGGCATCATTCAACTTATAAAATAATGGCTGGCCCAGTTAAAAAAATAGTATCCGTAAAAAAATAACCTTCCTGCTCGCAAGAGTCTTGCAATATTGCTCGCCTCCAAAAATAATGAATCGGTAGAAGGGTAAATCAATAAGTAGAAACCGGGTTGATCCATCCCGTTTACCTCGAGGGGCGATTCCACCTGCAGGATAGAACAGCGCATGAAACACTACCGCGTGCCGGGCGCAAGCATAGCGCTGATGAACGGATGGCACGAACCACGGTTTAAAAGAAAAAAAAGGCTTGTAAAAATCAAGAAAATCATTTTGCGCTTAATTAATTGGCATATCTATCTTTGCCAGATGATTAAAAAATATTTGGTTATCCATTTGATTGCGTGCTCGTTTATAGAAGGTACTCGTGCACAAGAATCTAAAATTCCTGATAGCACCGCAAACCTCAACACCAATTTTCATTTTCAGTTAACCAGTGTAAGTCAGTATAAATTTGCCATGGCTGCGCCCTATACCGGGGCAAATAGTTTGGGCACGGGCGATGAATCTGCCAGCACATTAACGGCCACCCTCTTTTGGGGAACGAAATTATGGAAAGGCGCTGGCCTCTACATCAACCCTGAAGTGGCTGGGGGAAGCGGCATTGGCAGTGCCAAAGGGATTGCCGCCTTCACCAATGGCGAAGCGTTTCGTGTGGGCGACCCCGAACCCAAAATTTACTTGGCTCGCGGCTTTATAAAGCAAGTGATAAACCTAGACGAAAATTATGAGTATGTTGGCGAAGGCCCCAATGAAGTAAATAAAACACGCGCCAAAAAATACATACAACTTGTAGTGGGCAAATTTAGTATTGCCGATTATTTCGATAACAATTCATATAGTCATGATCCACGATCGCAATTCTTAAACTGGGGCTTGATGAGCAACGGGGCGTGGGATTATCCAGCCAACGTAAGGGGTTATACATGGGGCGTTGTAGCTGAATATGGTAGCGAAAAATACAAGCTGAGAGCCTCCTCTACCCTAGTCCCTAGAGAAGCCAACGG
>JAAFHY010000205.1 GCA_013298505.1 Cytophagales bacterium | reverse complement strand
AATTGAAATTACTGAGGAGGCCATTGTAGCCGAAAAGCGCATCCAAATAAAGAAGAGAAGTATACTTGTTAGATTTAAAAGAAACAAAACCTCCGCTTTTACCTCTGTTTATTCCTTTGCTTCACCTGATTTATTTTCTAAATCATCTCGCCCCATTCTCCATCGGGCCTTGCTCATTTAAGATTCTACTTTTTTAGTTCTTATCCAATTGCGAAAACGCGCAAGTGGATGGTGTGTACGTTCAATCTAAACTAAAAAATGTATGGAAAAGCAAATCAACATCAATCACAAATCTTTTATCATGTGGTCTATCATTGTGCTCTATTTTATCTGTATGACGTTCATTTCGTTTACAGTTAGGTAGGCAGCATGAAAACCCGAAAGACCATGTTGGACTACTGCAAAAAAGTTTTGCAGTGTGTCAGCTTCGATACGCGACTACTTCGTAAAGAATATCGAAAATCAATACAATGGCTACAACCCACTGAAGTAGCCGAGTTGAAGCAATGGATTAGAAACAACCAAACTCAATTAAACTAACACTATATGAAACCAATTAATATAATCTCACTACTAGTTCTAGTCGCAATGATGTCAAGCTGTGCCGTGGTGCGGCAAGGCGAAGTGGGTGTGAAAAGAAAAATGGGAAAACTAAGCCCCAAAATAAATGGCCCTGGTGCTGTTGGGTTCAACCCATTTACGGCTAAGGTTATCAAGATGCCCATTCGCACCATGAATATGGAAATCAACGCCAACTTGCCATCGAAAGAAGGCCTAAATGTAGTCGCCATTATTTCCATTCTTTATCGCATGCAACCCGAAAAGGCACCTGCGATAATAGAAACGATTGGAGTGGGGAATGAAATCAATGTGATCAGCAGCGTTTTTCGATCTTCTGCGGCCGATGTTTGTTCACGCTTTTTTGCAAAGGATATGCATTCGGTGCAACGTGCCAACATTGAAAGAGAAGTTACCAAGCAAATGTCTAAAATACTAAACCCGCGAGGTTTTGAGATAGAAGCCGTGCTGTTGAAGAATATTCAATTGCCTCCTGGGCTAGCCAGGGCGGTAGAAGAAAAACTAGAAGCTGAACAGCAAGCACAACGGATGGAATTTTTACTCGACCGTGAAAAAAGAGAAGCCCAACGAAAAATAATTGAAGCAGAGGGCATTCGCGACTCGCAGAAAATTATTTCTGAGGGTCTCACCAAAGCAATTATTGAGTGGCAAAGTATCGAGGCATTCCGCGAATTGGCTAAATCTTCAAATTCCAAAATCATTTTGACGGATGGAAAAACCCCTCTGCTCATCAATCCAACTAGTGATAAGTAGTAGTACACGGAGGTATTCAGTTGAGTACCTCCTTATTTTTTGAAAATAAACGATACAACTTATCTATGAGACCCAATCGACCCGTTGGTGCCATTCTTTATTTATTAATAATGGTGCTTTCCATTACTTCTAAAGCACAACTCAGCATCAAGAATACAGAATTCAAAAATTTGAAAGACGCCTTTATCCATCGAGAAGAAGCGGCATGGTTAGATTTAAGTAATCAAGGGTTAACCGAATTGCCCGATTCCTTACTTCAACTTACGAAACTTCAATACTTAGATTTGAGCAGAAATAATATTAAGGTACTACCATCTAAAATTGGTGGCCTAAAAAATTTAAAGTATTTGGTTCTTTCGCATAATGAACTAAAAGAACTTCCGCTTGAAGTGAAAGAGTGGAGTCTCCTGCAAAGTCTGTATTTAGACCATAACCCTGAACTTGAGATAGATAAAACCATGGCAACTCTTGCTCAACTGCCATCGCTTAAAATGTTAAGTCTCGCGGGTGATAATATAAAAGTTATCCCTCGCAGTATTGCTAAAATAAAGAAACTCGAAACGCTCGATTTTTCTGACAATGCAATAACTAATTTACCTGATAACATGCCCGAATTGAAGCATTTAAGAGTGCTTTATATCAACAATGACGCCTACTTTAATTTAGGGCAAAACATTCAGCTAATAAGTAAAATCAAAAGGCTAAATGAGCTACATGTTGAAAATGATGGTCTTAGTTCTATACCCCCATCTATTAACCAGTTAAAATCAATCGAATATCTGTTTTTAGTCGGTAACAAAATACATGAATTGCCTCCTGAAATAAACAAAATGAAACGCCTTCGGTATGTTGATTTAACTGATAATCCAATACCGCCACCACTGCATGAAGATTACCGAAGACCATTAGATCCAAAGTTATTTATTAGACTCAACCGTAAGAATTAAAACATTTTTGGCAAAGAGATAAAAAAATAAAAGCAATCAAACTATGAAATGGATTGTATTAGAAGATGACCCCACCAGTGATGGATACATAGCCATTCGGGTAGTTGATGAAGACAAAAATTTAAGAATTGAAAACAAACCCTGCTCCATCTATAAATCGAGCCAAGAAGCTATGAACAGGGCAAGACAACTACGAGAAAAGTTCAAGGTTCAAAGCATAAAAATATTTTACTCTGATGCCACCGTCAACGATTTCTAACTACTAACTACCTA
>JAAFHY010000204.1 GCA_013298505.1 Cytophagales bacterium | reverse complement strand
ACACTTCCTTTCTGAAGTAGTGTGTATCCATCCCACGCAAGTGGAAATAAAAACACCTACCGGAAATGTTGCTATTGAAAATGATTTTGTGTTAGTAAGGGGGGCACTTCAGGGGGTGCATTTTTTTTAAACAAAGAAATCTGGTAAAAATTTGGATTTTGAACTGATTTAGCGGTTTTGATGCGATTAACGAGAAATTATTAAAAGGTTCAATTGATGGATAATATTGAATTTCCATTGAATTCTGGAATGGCGTTTCGGGGGAGTTCTAATGGTTTACTTTAATTTATTTTTCATTTTAGTCATCTCTTCAGCCAATAAATCTACCTTATCTTCTAAACTGGATACTCGGTTATAGTACTGATCGTGGACATTTGGCATTTTGGCTGTGAAATACCACTCCACATACCAGATGTGTTGAATATCTGAATGGTATAGATTAAAACTTGGATGGCTCGACTTGTCTGGACTGTCTGAATTAAGAACAATAAAACCTTTCTCGCCAGAAAATCGGTTTTTTACTCGTTTTATGTAGGTTTTGCCCTCGCTTGTGACCACCACGTAAATCCGCTCATTTGGCATATTGAGCCACTCTGAACGCTCTAAAAGGCGAATAACCAAGAAACCGCCATCTTGTAAAGTAGGAGCCATACTTATTCCCTTTATACGAATACACAAGTGGTGACCTGATTTTACCATAGTAACCGGGAGGCGCAAAACATCCGTGGATTGGAGGTTTTCTGCATTTATATACCCATCTCCAGCAGCCGCCTTAATGTCAACCACAGGTACTAGACGATGGCCGGAGGTGTCTACCACATGCTCGATAGTAGTAACCGATTTTGTATACGAAGTGTGGGTATTTTCCAAGATTGGCTGTGCATTTACCTGTGCAGTTGGCTGTGCATTTATTAGCTTTTTTCTATGCACAGCTAATGAAAGGTCTTTTGTCATTAAATCAACCAATGAAACTCCAAAATATTGGACGATTTTCAGTACGGTAGTAGCCGAAGGCTCAGCAGTACCCTTCTCATAATTTCCGATTATACTCTTCCCCATGCCAATTATAGCTGCTAAGTCAAGCATACTTAAATCCTTGGCTTCCCTCAAGAAGGCCAAGTTCTTGGAAAAATAATTGTCCATTTTCTTGGATATGTCCAACTTATTGGAATACATTTGTTCAAACAACGGAACGAAAGTGAGTATTTCTAGCGACTTAAAAAAACACATAACCTACGGGGACTACAGCCTGATAGCTGAAATGTATGCCGAGCGGCATAGGCAGGGCAACGACCCTGACTACAAGACGGTGAGCAGCAAGTATGTGGAGATGGTGATCAACGAAGAGCGGCCTGCCAGCCCGGACACGGCAGCGGAGGAGATCATGCTGATAGCTCAATACTACCTAACACACAAATCGAATTTTAGAACCCAAATTTTAGCTGTATGACAGAATCCCAAACAAAGGATGACATCCGCTCGCGCAAAAGAATTGCGGAACTAATTGAGTCTGAAAGTAGGGTCGCTGACCCGTCCTTCCTCAGAAAGCTTGACCATGCTGTGAATGAATACCTTGAAACGATCGGATCTATCGACAAGCTCAGGATGGGCTCTCACAAAAAAATACACCATATCAAAAATTGGCTGCTTACCCTTTTCAGGGTGAGATGAAACAAACGTTACCCAAAAAGAAATGATCTCAGCAGCTTCTCTTATTTCTCCTCGCAAGATGTGCGACCTACACAAATGGAAATCGGCTTCTAATTCAGTTTCAGCATCCATTATAATATAAGTTTTTAATGCTACTCGAAGGTAATAAAATATGGCTGTTTGTAGATGAGCTGGTTTCGATGGGCATCTCATTGAACACAATTTGGAACGGATGCAAAAGGAATCGTTTGGGTAAAATACATTCATGGAAAAGTAAATCACATGAAAGTGACAAACGGGTAAAGCTGATCGACTACGACAGCCTGCCCGAGACCACAAAAGCCAAACTGCCGAGCCGTGCGGAATTGGTGAAGCAGTGCCAAGCGAGCACGACCGAAGCACAGCTGGAAATATATGAAGAGGCTTGCTATAGCCTAGAGGAACTTCACAAGCGATACCAACTGATCACCGACTATCATTTCTTTTTACAGCGCACAAACGACCAAGCAAAAGCTGAAGACCTGAAGAAAGCTGCTGGGTGGATGCGGTTATTGAATGCTTACAAAACACCCACACAGACACGCACGATCAACTTCAACACCAAAGCCCTGCTGCGCCAATCGGTAGTAGAAAAGTTGATTAGCGATATGCGCAGGGACAAAGGAAGGTACCTATACGGATTTAAGATCACCAATGTAGCCGTACTGCAACGAAAGGAATTAGAATGGGCTAGGGCGATAGAAGTTGAAGGTGAGAAGTTGAAAGCTGAAAGCGAAAAGTCTAAAGTTGAGTGCGATGCGCTGATCAACATTGCGGCCATCTCGACACTAATCCATGAAAACATTGGCAATCAACATAGAAGGGTGCTCGGTGCATTGAATGAAAATGAAAGCCAACGGATACTGCTGCCCTCTGGCAGGATTGATTTTAGTGAGTGGAATGCCCG
>JAAFHY010000203.1 GCA_013298505.1 Cytophagales bacterium | reverse complement strand
TGCAGAAAAAATTGTAGATGGCGGCCAGGAAAATGATAGCACGGGTGCTCGAATTTATTCCGGACCAATTCTCGATGGAAAGCTGGTAGTGGAAACTGCCGAGAGTGCATATAAAGCTGGAAGACAGCCACGCGTGCCGCTCATGATAGGAAATTGCAGTGCCGAAATAGGCGGACAATTTGTGAGTATTGCTACTTCCAAAGAACAACTCTTTTCACTTTTTGGTGAACTCGAAGGTGAAGCCAAAGCCGCATTCGATCCAGATGGAAATAAAGAATTTGCTGAAGTACAGACGAAATTTAATACCGACTGGGTGTGGGGTGAACCGGCACGGATGACCGCAAGAACTTTTACAGCCAAAGGTGCACCAGCCTATATGTTTCAGTTCGGTTACGTGCCTGCTCCGCAGCGTGAGCGGGCGCGCTATGGTGCGGGCCACGGATCGGATATTTCTTTTGTTTTTAACACACTCAATGCCCGATGGGGCGGAGGTGAAGCAACACTTGAAGAAAAAGAGTTAGCAAGAATCATGAACACCTATTGGACAAACTTTGCGAAGACAGGAAATCCAAATGGCAAAGGCGTGCCGAACTGGCCACTATACAATACTCAAAAAGAAGAAATACTTGATGTTGATTTAGATGGAAAAGTAGTAGCGAAGCCCGATCCACGGAAAGCAAGATTCAATGTGATTGAAAAGGCATTTAATAAGAAGAGGGAAAGTATACAATCACGTGGTATCTGATTACTTGAATAGTAATTCATTTGCGCTGCACTTTTCTTAACTTTATAAACTAAACTCTCAGCAATGGCAACAATAAACCTTAACATCAACGGTAAGCAACTGACAGTGGATGTAGATCCCAAAACTCCTGTGCTGTGGGTTCTCCGTGAGCACCTCAATCTCGTGGGCACAAAGTATGGATGTGGTATTGCCCAGTGTGGGGCATGCACCATTCACCTGGAAGGTACGGCTGTGCGATCATGTTCGCTGCCGGTATCCGCTGTGGCGAATAAAAAGATTACGACTATCGAAGGGCTTTCTGAGCATGGAGATCACCCTGTGCAGAAGGCATGGCTTGAGCATGATGTCGCACAGTGTGGTTATTGCCAAACGGGACAGATTATGACTGCAGTCGCATTGTTAAAAACAAATCCAAATCCGACTGATGCACAAATTGAGAATGCGATGTCAGGTAACATTTGCCGGTGTGGTACCTATTTGCGCATAAAAGATGCTATCAAATCAGCGTCTGCACAGAAATAAAATTGATCGAATACCATTACCATAATTTAAAGATTAAAAAATGGAAAAAATTACAACATCACAAACCAGACGATCATTTTTAAAATCATCATTGCTTGCAAGTGGTGGCCTGATGATCAGCTTTAGCGGATTGACACAATATCTGCATGACGGTAAAATGAGTAACGCTGATCTTCCTGAAGGATGGAATGAAATAACCGGTTATATCAAAATTACATCTGACAATATTATTAAGATCCTCAATCCGAATCCTGAATTTGGACAAAATGTGATGACCTCACTGCCAATGATTGTCGCGGAAGAATTAGATGTGGATTGGCAAAAAGTGATCGTAGAAATGGGGCCACACGACAATGTGAAATTAGGGCCTCAATTTACCGGAGGAAGCAATTCCGTCAGGATGTATTGGAAACCTCTTCGCGAGGCAGGCGCAGCCGCTCGTCAAATGTTACGCGAGGCCGCAGCACAAACGTGGAGTGTGCCGGTAGAAGAAGTGACCACAAAAGCAGGCATGCTCTATCATGAAAAAACTGGTAAGTCAGGAAAGTATGGCGACTTTGCATCGAAGGCTGCGGCCAATCCCATACCCAAAGAAGTAAAGCTGAAGGACATAAAAAGTTTCAATGTTGTAGGAAACTCAAGCAAGAATGTGGAAGGTTTGAAAATCGTTACCGGTAAACCGCTTTTTGCGATGGATCATTCCTATGAAGGAATGCTGATTGCCATGATTGAACATCCACCCGCATTCGGTAAAAAACTGAAATCTTTTGACGCCTCTGAAACCTTGAATATGCCAGGAATCAAAGATGTGTTTACATTGAAATTGTATCCAGATGGTTTCGAACAAGCGGGTTTCGATACTCGCACATTTAACGACTTGCTGGTGGTTGTCGGCAATACCACGTGGGAAGTTATGAATGGTCGTAAAAAACTAAAGGTAGTCTGGGAGCAGATCAGCGAAACGAAAGAAACCATTGGGGGTTTTCGTGGCAAAACAGAAGTCGTAATTCCTGCTGAGCTTGAAAGTACCAGCATACAGTTAGCAAAGATGACCGAATACGCAAAGAAGCCAGCGCAACAATTGCGAAAAGATGGTGACCCTGAAACGGCATTCGCTAATGCGGCTCAAATTATTGAACGCACCTACACGGCTCCCTTTCTCGCACACAACTGTATGGAGCCTATGAATTTCTTTGCTCATGTTACTGATGATAAAGCCTTGTTGATAGGACCTCATCAGGCACCGGGTTGGATAGAACCAACTGTATCAAAAATTTTAAATCTGCCTGCTGATAAAATCGAAATCCAAATGACAAGGATGGGTGGAGGTTTTGGCCTTAGAGCATACGGGCATTATC
>JAAFHY010000202.1 GCA_013298505.1 Cytophagales bacterium | reverse complement strand
AGAATTATTCATTCCGGTAGAAAGATTGCCATACGCAATGGCGATTTTAACCATTGTAGCTAACTTATTAAATTCCCTTGAGCCAGTGATTATTGACGTAATCGATTATTTAGGGGCCCCGGTTACTTTTATCGCTGGCGGGGTAGCGGTTTTTTTGTCGGGCATGGCGCTGAAAAGAAATTCGTTAAACCTATTTGAAAACACCAAGCCAAAAACGGAAATGAAGCTAGATACCCAGCGATCTGCCTACTGGTTCATTCTATTTTTAGGGGTAGCACTCGGATTACCTACTACATTGTTATTCAATTATTTCCCTGATGTATTGCAAGCAAAGCTTGGCAACTTCTCTTTTGGGCTTGAAGGAAAATGGCTACTGGTTAGCATTCTTTTGGTATCTACGGTCATCATCATACCGCTTAGTACTATTGTAAACAACAAAGGCATTGATAAGTCATTCAAGCTTAGTGCGCTGGTCAACTTTCTTAGCATGGTTGCCATTGTAGTTTTTCAATTACCTTGGTTATCACTTGTTCTCTTAGTTATTTTTACCATTTCTTTTACCGCTCTTTCGGTTAGCTCATTACCGTTGGCCATGGCCAAAGCCAACTATTACGAAAAAGTATTTTGCGTTGGTATATTTTTTAGCGGAGTTGCCATACCAGATGGTATTTTAGAAGCATGGTTAGCTGTGTAAGTAAATTATCAATGCCGTAAAGAGCTTCTGACTTAAAGCTTCTTTTCCATTTTCAATTGTGCCGAAGTGATGGCGCTTCGTTGCACTACCATCAATTTTGTTTATTTTAGGCACTATTTGCAACCTACAAATAGCGCATGAGTGAGGAGTTATTGAAGGCAGTTATTCAGTTTTTTGGTATTGTGGCCAAGGAGCGCATTACCGAAGATGAACGTGCCATCATTAAAGAGTTTTTGTCCATTCACTTAAACCAAGATGGCGTTCGTTATTATTTATCCTTGTTCGATGAGTTTGTAAAGGTCAATCAACGGTCGATGGCTACTGCCTTGCCCATGGATGCTGATACCCAAGAATTTGTAGATGATTGGGCACAAATCATGCAGATATCTAAAAAGGTGAACCAAGCACTTACCATGCAACAAAAAGTGGTGCTGTTGGTAAAAATCATTGAACTAGTATTTGCTGACAATCATCTTTCTGAGCGCCAAAGTAATTTGATCTTCTACATTAGCGAAGCTTTAAAAATTCCCAACAAAGATTTTAGGGCGGTGCGCGCTTTTGTTATCGGTCAAGATATAGAAGAACTGGCTTCTAAAAATATCTTGATCGTAGATGAGGGTTCTGATGAAATCGAACATCCCGGCCCGAGGATTACGTCAAAAAACCTTACCGGATTAATCGCCATCCTGCGTTTACATGATATTGAAACTTATTTCATCAAGTATCTAGGCATCACTTCGCTTACGCTAAATGGCATAACCCTGAAAAGTCGAAAGATTGATGTATTCCCAACGGGCAGCACGATTCGAGGTTCAAAAATAGAACCTATCTACTACAGCGATGTGGTGGGTAAATTTTTATTTGAAGAAAGCGATACAGAAATCAGTTTTGAAGCAGACCATTTATTCTATCATTTCAAAAGTGGCAGGGCGGGTCTTCAAAATGTAAACATAGCCGAAGCGGGCGGCAAGCTAATAGGGTTGATGGGCGCCAGCGGCTCGGGTAAATCTACCCTCTTAAGTGTTTTGAATGGGACTGAGAAACCTTCAAGCGGAAGGGTTTTAATCAATGGCATCGATATCCATCAGCATCCGCAAAAACTAGAAGGGGTGATTGGCTACATTCCGCAAGATGATTTGCTAATAGAAGAACTTACCGTTTTTGAGAATCTGTATTATAGTGCTCGTCTGTGTTTTGGTCAGTATACCAAGCAACAACTGGCCGAATTGGTTGAACGAGTTTTACTTAGTTTGGGGCTATTTGAGATCCGCAACTTAAAAGTGGGGTCACCCTTATCCAAAACAATTAGCGGGGGGCAGCGCAAACGTGTAAACATTGGATTGGAATTGCTACGCGAGCCTACAGTGCTGTTTGTGGATGAGCCCACATCTGGATTATCGTCTAGCGATTCAGAAAACATTATGGATTTGCTAAAAGAGTTGGCGTTGCGAGGCAAAATGATTTTTGTGGTGATCCATCAACCGTCATCAGATATCTTTAAAATGTTCGATACGCTTATCATTTTAGATGTAGGAGGATTTCAAATCTACTATGGTAATCCGGTTGAGTCTACCAATTATTTCCAAGGCATTATCAATGCAGCTAATAAAACACCTGGGGCTTGCCCTGAGTGTGGAAACATCAACCCCGAGCAAGTCTTCAACATTATTGAAACCAAGGTAGTAAATGAATTTGGCAGGCTTACCCATACGCGCAAAGTCTCGCCAGGCCAATGGTATCAATATTTTAAAAAAAATATTAGGATACCCAAAATTGAAGAGGTAAAAGATCCTTTGCCGGTAGCGCAAAAGCTGCCCAACCGGTTTAAACAACTTTGGATTTTCATTATTCGAGATGTATTGGCCAAGGTTGCGAATAAACAATATGTAACGGTCAACTTGTTGCTAACACCGGTGCTCGCATTATTCATTGGCTACTTTGTA
>JAAFHY010000200.1 GCA_013298505.1 Cytophagales bacterium | reverse complement strand
AAATATCTCCTACAATCAGAATCTTCTTACCTTTTAAATCTCCTAGCTTTTCTTGCATTGAAAAGGCGTCTAGTAATGCCTGTGTTGGGTGTTCATGGGCACCATCACCAGCATTGATAATGGCGGCATCGATATGTCTACTTAGAAATACTGCGGCACCAGGACTGCTATGGCGCATCACGACCATATCCACCTTCATCGCCAGAATATTATTTACTGTATCAATTAATGTCTCACCTTTCTTAACGGATGAAGAGCTTGCCGCAAAATTTATAACATCTGCCCCTAATCTTTTTTGAGCCAACTCAAAAGATAATTTTGTACGCGTGGAATTTTCAAAAAATAAATTGGCGATTGTAATATCTCTTAAAGTTGGTACTTTCTTAATCGGCCGATTAATTACTTCTTTGAAGTGTTTGGCTGTATTTAATATTAAATGAATGTCTTCTAAGGTGATATATTTGATACCTAACAAATGTTTTGTACTCAGTAAGCTCATTCTAATTTCTATTTTTTTATTCTAATTTTCAGTATTGTCCTTAGTTACTAATATCACTTTATCATTTTGCGTTTGACCAGATCTATCTAATTCCACAATAATTTTTTCAGAATTAATTGTATCAACAGTTCTGCCAGCGTACTTTGCTTGTATTGGCACATGGCGGCTCAATCTTCTATCTACCAATACTAATAATTCAATATCTCTTGCCCTGCCATAATCTGTTAAAGCATCCAAACCAGCCCTAATGGTTCTCCCAGTAAACAAAACATCATCTATTAATACGACATTCTTATGCTCAATTGTAAATTGAATATTACTTGGTGCAGGAATCAAGCCTTTTTGCCTAAAGTCATCTCTATAAAAAGTAATATCCAATTCCCCATATTGAATACTTGAATTGCCAGTTATGGTTTGTAACATTTGATGGATGCGACTCGCAACTAATACACCCCTCGGCTGTAAGCCAATGATGACGGTGTTTTCAAATTGATGATGAACTTCTATTAATTGATGGCAAAGGCGTTGAAGGGTAATTTGTAGAGAAATGTGGTCAAATAAAATTTTTTGGCTCACGGCAGATTTGATTTTGACAAATATAAATAAAATTTAATCAGGTTCTTAGTGATGCATGATAATAATCAAGCGATTTTACTCCAAATGGTACGTCCGATTTGCCGAGCTGCTAATTCAGTACTGATGATGTGGTGTTCGGTTTGAACTAAGTCTGGGTCGGCCTCTAGCAGCGCAATAACACAAGACCTAGCTTGGTGCAAGATGGCCTGATCTTTGGCAATATCCGCAATGTGTAAATCTAATAAACCACTTTGTTGTGTCCCTTCAATATCACCAGGCCCGCGCAATTGCAAATCCACTTCTGAAATCTTAAAGCCATCATTGGTTTCAACCATCGTTTCCATACGTGTCCTAGCTTCTTTACCCAATTTGTGATCTGTTAATAGTATGCAAAAACTCTGCTCTGCGCCTCTTCCAACCCTACCGCGTAATTGATGCAGTTGTGATAAACCGAATCGGTTCGCACTTTCAATCACCATGACACTTGCATTAGGAATATTTACCCCTACTTCTATCACCGTTGTTGCAATCATAATTTGCGTAATGCCTTTCACAAATCTTTGCATCTCAAACTCTTTTTTCTCAGCCGTCATTTGCCCATGAACTATGCTGATTTGAAAGGCTGGCATTGGAAAGTGATGTAATAAAATATCGTAACCTTCCATTAAATTATTAACGGCCAATTTTTCACTTTCTTCAATTAAAGGATAGACAACATAAATTTGTCTGCCCTTCTCAATTTCTTCTTTCATAAAACCAATCACGCGTAAGCGCTGCGATTCGAACATGTGTATGGTTTTAATTGGTTTTCTACCAGGAGGTAACTCATCAATGACTGAAGTATCTAAATCGCCATATAAAGTCATTGCGAGTGTGCGCGGAATAGGGGTTGCAGTCATCACCAAAATATGCGGTGGTACTTGTCCTTTATCCCTCAACTTCGCCCTTTGTGCTACACCAAAACGGTGTTGTTCGTCAATTACCACGAAACCTAAATTTTTAAACTGTACCGCATCTTCAATCAAGGCATGGGTGCCGATTAAAATATTTAAACGCCCTTCTTTTAGTTCAACATCTAATTGTTTACGCTTGCTCTTTTTTGTTGATCCCGTCCATAAGTTCACTTGAATATCGAGTGGAGCAAGCAAGGCACTGATACTTTCAAAATGTTGCTGTGCTAAAATCTCTGTTGGCGCCATTAAGGCCGCTTGGTAACCATTATCAATAGCCAAGAGCATACACATTAAAGCTACAATTGTCTTTCCACTGCCAACATCGCCTTGCACCAAGCGATTCATTTGCTTGCCTTTCGCAAAATCCAATCGGATCTCTTTAATCACGCGCTTTTGTGCATTCGTTAATTCAAATGGTAAATGCTCCTTATAAAATGTATTAAAAAACGCACCAACTTTTTGAAAAATAATACCAGGTGTAGATTGAATGCGCAACTGCTTATTTCTAAGCAATTTCATCTGTAGATAAAAAAGTTCCTCGAATTTTAACCGAAATTGGGCCTGCTGCATTAAGTCGATGCTTTCCGGAAAATGGATTTGTCGCATCGCCAATTCCTTTGGCATCAACTTCATGGCGTGCATGACATCAGATGGCATCGTTTCTTCAACTTTGAA
>JAAFHY010000201.1 GCA_013298505.1 Cytophagales bacterium | reverse complement strand
TGAAGGCAGTGTGACAATTGCTTGATCACCGATTGGTCACAAAAATTATATCGAATATTACCCAAACAAATCTAGTTGCTGTTTGCTCACGGTGGCATGTTTTTGTTTTTGTTTACCCTCTGGGGTCTCTACTGTTTTGCCACCTTCGGCATAGCTGGCAACACTTGTAATGTTGTAGCCCATGATCCGTTCGATCCCTACGCCATTTATTTTCCTTTCAACTTCTAGGGTACAAGTAATTGTAGAGCCACTTTTAAATTCCACCTTGCCCGACTGCACCAGTTCCATAAAATCATTTGATTTCATTACAAAAGAAATTCCCGACCCATTGTACACTCCTCTCCACTTGTGTTTGCCCCTTGTCAATACGGGTGAGATAATTTCAATCTGAGCTTGTTCAATCACCTGTGGGGCTACCGCATTTGAATGGATGATAAAATTCTTGAAACTATCTCGCGCTACCACCAGTTCTTCGATTAGTGGCTTCTTAGCAGCATCGGTGAGTGCCACCGAAATATTTTTTACCTTTTGGTATTTGCGAAGCAAGTCATAGAAATTGGATCTTCTTTTTTTGATAACTCCGTCTTGATCGAGTAGGGGAAACAAACGGATAGCTGCCGATTTCAGTTGAAGTGCGTCTTCATGCGATTGCTCAGAGTCAATTTCGTTTTCTTTAAGCAGTTGATCTATTAAATCAGTTGTGATTGCTTGGCTAGTTGCATCATTAGGGGTGGCTATACAAGCAGCTACCAATGTGTTAACTAGTGCAATTTTAAAAACAGGTGTTTTTTTTGGTGATTTAGCAGCGATGGTCAACCAACTTTTAAGACCGCCTTTGCCAGAAGGTTCTGTTTCCATCTTAATGGATACACCGCTAAGCTTAGCAACGGCCTTTATTAACTCCAACAGTTCACGCTCGCACTTGTTGCACACGAGTGCATCCATAGTGTGTGTTTTATCGCTGAACCAGTAATGAAGTTGAAGTTTACTAATCATACTAAATAAATCGATCACAACTAAATAAGATTAAGCAATTAAAGGCTATCGCCAAATGGGTTCATTCTTCCAATTCACGGGGAATCCCATTCTGCCTAATTGAGTATTCGGAAAATTTTGAAATAATTGTAATAGCTCTGACTTTAAATGATGCTTTGGACTTATTTCGTTATTAAGATAAATTATAGCTGAAAGAATTGGAAAGATTTTGCGTCTTTGAATGTTATTGGGAATATAGCTTAACAACGGGTTGTTCGTGCTTGGGGGCCAATCATATTTATTAATGACAACTCTGTTCCATAACCTTCCATGATGCGCAATAATATTTCTAATCAAGGTTATTGTGAGCAACCAGCTAGCAAGGTACTTTTGATTGTTTAGACCAAATTCATTAGCTATTTGACTTTTTTGAGGCATTTGATGTTTAATATTCTGATAAAGTTTAGAGAGCGTTCCAAGTGTTAAAACCTCTAATCCTTTCCAGCTTTCTGGGTGTTCTGTTGGATGATTTTCAAAATGCTTTACTATAAATTCTTCGCTACTCCTACCCATATCGGAATAAATTTTTGATACAAACAAGGCAAACTCTTTTTGCCTATCAAATAAGGATGGATTTAAATACCATTCAGCACCATAAGAGAGGGAGAAGTGATAAATTAATTTTGTTCGTAAGGCAATTTCAATTCGTTCGATTGCATTAAAGATAATAAGCCGTAAATGTCTATCAAAATTGTATAAGTCAATTACATCTTCAAAGATACTTCCATTTCGAAAATGATGGCTCTCTTGATTGTCTTGCATTTCCCACCAATAACCTTTTAACCTGTAGTATGAGATATTGGAAAGAAAATGTGGAGCATTAGGTAAATCCTTAAAAGTCATGTTCCGACTTTGTAGAAGGGTAATTTGCTCAGTGATTGTTTTAGGCGGTTTGGGCATAAACCAAGATCGCTATTGTGCAAAAAAAGACCCGCATGCTGTTCTTACGGGAAGCAATACGGGTACGGTTGTCACAAAAGTACAATTTTTTTTACATTTTCTGCTTTTTCCCCAGAATTTCTAAGTCATTCCCTGAACAAGGTTACTGAGTAAATCTAATACCCTTTCGTAGTCCCCTTCTCCACAGCCGATATTCCTTGCTTCATCCACACGGGCATGGGTGTATCTTTAAGATAATGATCAAAGAACTGCATCATGCGGATGGCGAAGTCGGTACGGTCTTGCCTTTGCGTTAGGCCGTGCCCTTGGCCGTTGTAGTTGAGCATCCACACCGGTTTGTTGAGTCTGCGCATAGCCATGTAGTATTCAATGCCTTGGTACCATGGCACCGCTCCATCCGCATCGTTGTGCATCATCAGCAACGGTGTTTGCACTTTGTCCGCAAAAAAGATGGGGGAGTTTTCTAAATAGAGCAGTGGCTTTTGCCATAGCGATGCGCCCAATCGCGTTTGCGATTTTTCGTATTGAAACATGCGGCTCAAGCCACTTTCCCAACGCACTCCGCCATAGGCGCTAATCATGTTCACCACGGGGGCTCCTGCTTCGGCAGCAGCAAATAAATTGGTGCGCGTGATTAAATAAGCAGTTTGATAACCACCCCAACTGTGGCCTTGCACACCAATGTGTTTTTCATCTACAAAGCCTTTGCTGATCAACGATGTAACACCCGGCAGCACGCAGTTATGAGCACTCTCGCCCGGGTAACCG
>JAAFHY010000020.1 GCA_013298505.1 Cytophagales bacterium | reverse complement strand
CTCACAAAAAAAAAAGGCTGCCTTTTGGAAGCAACCTCTATTGTACCTAAGGCCGGAATCGAACCGGCACGCCCGAAGGCACACGATTTTGAGTCGTGCGCGTCTACCAATTCCGCCACTCAGGCTCAAATGGGCTGCAAATATGTTTAAAAGTTCCGAATTTGGCTACACTTACTTTCATAAATCTTTCCCCTCAATACAGTGGCTTCAAAAACTCATTCTCTTGCCAAATAATACGAGTTTGAATATCAAAGTCATGTAAAAAACCACAACTTGCGGCATTAATAAATTCAATATGCAAATATCAAAACACAAAGTAGCCTCCATTCACTACACCTTAACAGATAATGATGGAAAAATCCTTGATACGAGTTCGGGTCGTGAACCTTTGACTTACATTCAAGGAATAGGAAACCTAATACCTGGAATGGAGGAAGGCCTTGATGGAAAAAGTAAAGGCGACAAAGTGAAAATTAAAGTAAGCCCCGAGAAAGGTTATGGTGTCAAAGATGAAGCACTTGAACAAAAAGTCCCTCGTACAGCGTTCGGAACTCAAGAGGTGAAAGTAGGTATGCAATTTCAAACTAACCAAGGTGGAGTTGTTACCGTAACCAAAGTTGGATTGTCTGAAATTACCGTTGATGCCAACCACCCACTAGCTGGTGTAGAATTAAATTTTGACGTTGAGGTTTTAGATATTCGCTCGGCAACACAAGAAGAACTCGATCACGGCCACGTTCATGGACCTGGCGGGCATCATCATTAAAAAAGTGAGGCTACCTGAAATTAGAAATCAGGTAGCCTTACTTATAATGGCCGCGTTTGAACCTGTTAATTGGACTCCAGTATTTTAAATAACTCGTCAAGGTTTGGAGTCACAATAATTTCTGTACGTCTATTTTTTTGTTTGTTCTGAGCATTGTCGTTGGTTGCCAATGGAGAAAATTCACCTTTACCAGCAGCGGTAATCTGCTTGGGAAACATCCCAGCACTGATCAGAATTTTAGAAATAGAAGTAGCGCGCAATACACTCAAATCCCAATTGTCCTCTAGGTAAGTTGTCTTCTTAGAAATAGGTACATTATCGGTGTGTCCTTCAATCATCACCTGAATGTCGCGCTGATCTTTCAACGCTTTAGCCAATTGTTGCAATGCACCGACTCCCTTCGTATCAATATCAATACTGCCAGATTTAAATAGTAGGTCTTCCGCCAATGAGACATAGACCTTACCATTTTTCACTTTTACTGTCAAATCATTTTCCTTAAAATTTAAAAGAGCATTACTGATTCTATTCTTCAGGTTTTGAACAGCTTTATCTTTGTTAGAAAGCACCATCTCCAATTCTTTCACTTTCTTTTCACGCTCCTGAAGGCTAGTACTTAGTGAGTCATTTTCACGCTTCGTCTTTTCAAGATTATTTTGAATTGCAAGTAGTTGATCACGTTGCAACGCCACATCGCGATTTAGTTTTCCGCTGTTAGTAAGCAAGTTCTTATAACTGGTGTTAATCTGGTCAAATTCCTTGTTAAGCACATCCAACTTCTTTTGATTGGCCTTATACGTTTGCTCTAATGTGACTGAATCCGTTCGCATTTTCTTTAGCGACTCTTGTAGTGATGAGATGGACGCGTTTGCACTCTCCAGTTCCTTATTACGATCTGCCAAATCCCCATCGGCCTTCACCTTTTGTGCAAGGATATCGTCAAACTTCTTTTTAGATACAATGCAGGAGCTAAACAGAACTGCCGAAGCAGCAATTAAAAAGTAGGTAATCTTCATAGTTTAAAAAATTGATTAGACAAATATCTAAAATTAAGTGCATGTAGCTAAGAAAAATTCCTTGTTTACGCTACTTTAACTCTCAGTTAATTGTACCGCTCAGGATCAAATCCCTCCATTGAAATGGAAGTTTGATCATGAGCAATTAATTGCTGCACCAATTTGCCAGTACCCGCGCCTAAGCTCAAACCCAGCATAGCATGGCCTGTAGCAATGGTTAGGTTTTGAATTTGCTTACTCTTACCAATATAAGGAAGCCCATCGGGCGAACACGGGCGCAACCCATGCCACACCTCCTGTTGCTCTGGCATTCTTATGTTCATCTCTGGATAGTAAGCAGGAATTGAATCGACAATTCCCTTTACCCTATTCATATTGATGGTATGATTTACCCCAGCAATCTCCATTGTTCCTCCAAACCGAATCGAGCCGCCCATTGGGGTAACGGCAACACGAGCTTCTAAAAAAATGGATGGTATTTGAATAGTACTTTCGATAGATGCATTGAAACTATATCCTTTGCCCGCTTGCATGGGCATATTCAGCTGCAATTTTTTTCCGATTACACCAGACCATGAACCCGTGGCAAGAACCACTTCATCAAAAGATAAATTCTCTGAATTGGTAACAACCATTTTGATTTTTTGATTTTCGATAACAAAATCTGTAAGTAGCGTTTTGGTTTTAAATTCTACACCTTGCTCTCTTAAATAGCGGATTAACCGACTGATTAATAAGTGGGGCGTAAGGTGTGCATCATTCGGAAAAAACACACCGCCACGCGTTGTAACTTTTACATGAGGCTCTAACTGTTGAACTTCTTCGGATGATAGAATGTGGGCTTCAACTCCATGCTGATTGGCAAATCGAGACATCTCTCTCTCCTCATGCTCAGTCTCCTTTGTTTGATAAAGCATCAAAAGCCCTCGCTCGTTGTATTCAAAATCGAATGGCAACTCACTCGCCCATTGCTGATACATGGATTTACTCAGCATGCTGATTTCTTTTAACGCAATAGAAGCCTTTGCTACATGTTCTTTATTTGCGTGTTTGTAAAAATGATAACCCCACTTTAGGAGGTCACCACTCCATCGCGGCTTTACATAAAAGGGACTTGTTGAATTGAACATCCATCGTATGCCCTTGGAGATCATGCCGGGCGATGCCAATGGAATTAGATGACTTGGCACGATCATACCAGCGTTGCCAGTAGAACAAGTCACCTCCAAATCACTCTGATCGATAACAGTAACTTGATGGCCAGCCTTGTTCAAATAATAAGCCGAACTTAAGCCGATAATTCCGCCACCTAAAATCCCGATTTTCATTCTTGATTGATAGTTTTTTTCTCTTCCGCTAAAAAATAAAGTAACTCAGCAATAACACGATAAGTAGTATAATGGCCGTATATTTTATCCAAGGACGTGCTTCTATAAATGCATAACCACAGATGGGGCACTCTCTGCTTTTCGAATCAATATTCATTGCGCAGGAAGGGCATTCTTTTTTCTTCATACAAACAATTCAAATAACCTGAAATCCATACGCATACGGGTCGTCTTCTGGGTCGATGGTAATGGTGTTGTAACCATACACTTTCGCCCAACCTTCTACACTGGGGATGATGGCGGGCTTGCCGTTCAATTCCGTAACCTCCTCAATTCTGCCAATGAATTTTGAACCGATAATACTTTCATGAATAAACTCCTCGCCTTGCTTCAATTTTCCTTTTGCGAACCATTGTGCCAATCGTGCAGAAGTGCCAGTGCCGCAAGGTGAACGGTCGATTGCTTTGTCTCCATAGAAAACTGCATTGCGGGCAGTAGACGTTGGGTCAATCACTTTGCCTGCCCATAAAATATGGCTACATGAATTGATGGTTGGATTCTCCGGGTGGACAAACGTATGTTTTCGATTGATATCCTTTCGAAGTTCCCTGCTCCAGCTAATCAATTTGTCGGCAGTATAGTGTTCGATGCCTTTGAAATTTTCTTGCTCATCTACAATCGCGTAAAAATTTCCACCGTACGAAACATCGAGTGTTAATTCGCCTAACTCGGGACAAGTGGCTTGAATATTTTCAGCAGCCAGGTAGGCTTTCACATTTCTAATCTTTACCGACTTCACCTTATTGCCTTCCTGCTTGTATTCGATTCTCACCAAGCCAGCCGGAACTTCCAAATTGAGAACACCAGGCGTTTTTGGTTTCACCAAACCTTCTTCAATCGCAATGGTCACTGTACCAATCGTACCATGACCACACATGGGTAAACAACCACTCGTCTCGATGAACAAAACACCTACATCATTTTTTGAATCGGATGGAGGATACAGAATACTGCCACTCATCATGTCATGCCCGCGTGGTTCAAACATCAGCCCTTTGCGTATCCAATCGTACTCAAGCAAAAAGTGCTGGCGCTTTTCGCTCATGTTCTTTCCTTCCAATGGCGGGCCACCTTCTGCGACCACGCGAACGGGGTTGCCACAGGTGTGAGCGTCTATGCACTTGAAAATATTCATATTATCGCTGATCGTTGTTCTTTGAACGTTCATCGTTGTTCGTTGTTGGTTCATCGTGTTTACGATCAACGACTAACGAACAACCAACAACTATTTTTTCCATTCATTATTAAACAGTCTCCAAATCCCCAATGGATTATTGTCTTTCAATTCATCGGGCAAGAGGCGCTGAGGGAAATTTTGAAACGACACGGGTCGTACAAAACGCTTGATGGCATCGGTGCCAACGGATGTAAACCGTGAATCGGTTGTAGCCGGAAAGGGCCCACCATGAGTCATAGAAGGACAAACCTCTACACCGGTAGGAACTCCGTTAATGATTAATCTACCCGTCTTCTCAATTAATGTATTAATCAAACTTGAATAAGTAGCTACTTCATTTTCATCACCCAAAATACTGGCCGTCAATTGACCATTTAAATGACTTACAACCGCGTTAAGCTCGCTGATGTCTTTGCACTTTACAATCAACGAAAACGGCCCAAAAACTTCTTCTGCCAACAAGGGATTAGTTAAAAAAGTAGTGGCGTGCACAGAGGCTACAAGTGGTTTGCCTTGATTATCAATTACGGAGGAAGTGGATTGACCTTCAATGGTGACACCATTCTGTTCTAAAGCATGAGTCAACCGCTTGTTATAATTATTGGCAATACCTTGATGAAGCAGTGCACCTGGCAATGAATTACTAATTCCTTCTGATAGTGACTTAATGAACTTATCAAGTCCCTCATTCTCAATTGCAATTATCAAACCTGGATTGGTACAAAATTGCCCTACACCTTGAGTAATGGATGCCACCAACGTGGCGGCAGTTTTTTCAGCTTGTTGAGACAAGGTCTTCGGCAGCAAGATTACCGGATTAATGCTACTCATCTCTGCAAAAACAGGAATGGGTTGTGGGCGTTGACAAGCTAAATCAAAAAGAGCTTTGCCTCCAGCAAGCGAGCCTGTAAATCCTACCGCTTTTGTAAGCGGATGCTTTACGAGCGCTTGCCCCAACTCAAAACCATTTCCATGAAGGTGTTGAAATACTCCCTTTGGCAATCCTGTTTTATCAACTGCTTTTTTTATCGCGCTCGCAACCAATTCTGATGTTGCGGTGTGTGCAGGGTGAGCCTTCACAATAACTGGGCAGCCCGCAGCCAACGCTGAAACTGTATCACCACCAGCCGTTGAATACGCCAATGGAAAATTTGCTGCCCCAAAAACGACCACAGGACCAACGGGTATTAACATTTTACGAATGTCAGGTTTTGGCAAAGGCGCGCGATCAGGTAGAGCTGTGTCTATCCTTGCTTCCACCCAATCACCTTGCTCAACTAAATCAGCAAACATGCGGCACTGCCCCGTAGTTCTGCCACGTTCACCAACTATTCGAGCTTCGGGAAGATTCGTTTCGCGCATGGCTGTACTTACTAGTTCCCCACCTAACGCTTCAATCTGTTCAGCAATAGCGCGAAGAAATTCTGCCTTCATTTTTCTACTACTATTTTTGTACGAAAAAAATGCGATCTGAGCTTCTTGCAAAGCAGCATCTACTTGCTCTAAGGGTGTGTTCATTTTCACGTCAAAATTCAAAGTTCAAAATTCAAGACTCAAAATTAAAGTTGGGGTCTCTTCTCGATTCCCGTTCGGATGATCGTTAATATTCGCTCTCTCTCTTCGCCAACTAAAGTAAGGCGAGGTTTACGGACATGTTCTGATCCGATGCCAACCTCTTGCTCTGCTAGCTTAATATATTGAACTAACTTTGGATGAATATCTAATTCAAGAAGCGGAAGAAACCACCGATAGATTGCTAAGGCCTCTTCGATTTTATTAGCTTTCGTCAATTTGTATACTGCTACAGTCTCTTTGGGGAAAGCACAGACGAGCCCCGCTACCCAACCGTGTGCCCCAAGCATTAATTCTTCCATGGCAATGGTATCCACTCCACATAAAATTTTAAATCTATCTCCAAACCGATTGATCATTCGTGTTACGTTAGAAACATCGCGAGTGGATTCTTTAACGGCTTGAATATTTTTGTTTTCAACCAACTCAGCAAACATATCCAAGGTTACTTCAATTTTATAGTCAATTGGGTTATTATAAACCATGATAGGCAGGTTTGTAGAATTAGCCACATCTTTAAAGTATTGAACCGTTTCGCGGTGATCGGATTTATATCGCATGGGAGGCAACATCATCAGACCCTTCGCCCCACACTTCTCTGATTCGTTGGCAAGCTTCACAGCTTCGCGAGTGCTTCCCTCGGCAATGTTCATTACCACAGGCACTTGGCCAGCGACTGTATCTACTGCAAAGCGGAGAAGTTCAAATTTCTCTTCATTACTCAATACACTTGATTCACCCAAGGTGCCTCCAAGAATAATTCCATTAACACCTGCATCAAGTTGAACTTTTAGGTTCTTCTCGAACAAAGGCAGATCCAATTGATCATCTGCAGTAAATTTAGAAGTGAGAGCGGGATAGACGCCTTGCCAATTAGGTTGCATAATTAATTTATTTAAATACAAATTTAGCGAAGTAATAACTAGTGGAATTTGCAATAACTAATAAATACTGGTATTATTTTGACCTATTTTATATCCCATTTGCCTATATTTAAGTCAATATAAGCTATATGAAGGTAGTTCCATTTCAAGTTCCCCAAACCACCCAGCAAGCTTTTCGGTTACAAAAAGATTCGCTACGATTTTTTTATGATCAATTGCATCAACACTCCGAATGGCAAGTGATGTTAATTATTCAAGGTGAAGGTACCTTGGTAGCTGGTGATTACATCGGGCGATTTGGAAGTGGTGATTTGTTTATCATCGGTAGTAATCAACCGCATGTTTTCAGAAGCGATGAATCCTACTATCAATCAAAATCCAAGAAAAGAGCAGAATCAATTTCACTATACTTCAATGAAGCCTACTTGGGAACAACGCTTTGGAACGTTGATGAAATGAAACCCGTCAGAAAATTTTTCCAAAAAGCACAGCGTGGATTGAAAATTCTTGGAGCAACAAAAATAAATGTGACAAATCAAATCGTAGAATTGCAAGCTCAAAAAGAAACAAAAAGACTAGCGTCATTTTTTGAAATGCTACACACGCTGCACACCACCAAGGAAGTTCAACCACTTAGTGCAAACGCAGAAAACGGAAAACCAATGAGCGAGGAGAAACGTATGAACGATGTATTTCACTTTACCTTTCACGAAAGTCATCGCAAAATATACCTCACAGAAGTAGCGGCCGTTGCAAATCTTTCGGTGGAAGCCTTTTGCCGTTATTTCAAAAGTCGCACACGAAAAACGTACACCTATTTTCTAAATGAAGTTCGGGTAAGCCAGGCGTGTAAACTATTGACGAATACTGACAAAAGCATCCAAGCAATCAGTTATGAAGCGGGATTTGAGAATGTATCGAATTTTAATCGTGTGTTTAAAAAAGTTGTAGGGACATCACCTTCCGCATATCTAAAAGAAAAATCATAACTTTCAAGTCCCTATTCACACCCAATGGAAGAAAACTACTCCTTAGAAGATTTACTGCGTAAGGTCAATCAATTAGCAAGTCAGCAGGAATCATTGATATCAGAGCTGAAAGAATTAAGAAACGCTATTTATAAACTAAAACAAGGCGAAAACCCGAAAGATAAAATCGAAACTGCATTCCCTAAAATTGTTCAGCCAACACCAACTATAATCTCTGAAGTAATTGAGCCTATCAAGCCTCGTGAAAAAGTGAACTTCCCTCCCTACGTTCCAAAACAAAAAGTAGCTGGTGGCAAGCTAGACAATCGGCAGTGGGAAGAGTTTATCGGTACCAACCTGTTGAATAAAATCGGCATTGCCATTTTAGTATTGGGCATCAGCTTTGGCGTGAAGTACGCTATCGACCATCAAATGCTTGACCCATTGACACGAATTATTTTGGGGTATTTGGCAGGTGCTGGCATCGTTGGCTTTGCGCTGAAGTTAAAAAAGAACTATCAAGCATTTAGTGCAGTACTTTTGGGTGGCGGTATGGCCGCACTTTACTTTATCACTTTTGTTGCCTACAATTCGTACGGATTTATTCCGCAGGCTGCAGCATTTGTACTGATGGTTGCCTTTACGGCATTCACCGTTTTTGCTGCGATGAATTACAACTTGCAAGTCATTGCCGTCATCGGATTGGTGGGCGCCTATGCAGTACCATTTATGTTGAGCGATGGCTCCGGCCGCGTGATGATTCTGTTCAGCTACATGTCCATCATCAATGCGGGTATTTTAGTCATCTCGTTCAAGCGCAGTTGGCATATCCTTTTTTCAGTAGCATTCTCACTTACGTGGATAATCGTTACGGCTTGGTCATTCAACGACTATCAACGCGAAGAGCATTTTTGGCTTGCGTTGCTATTCGCCACCATCTTCTTTGTGATTTTCTACCTCTCTTTTTTGGTGGGCAAATTCATCAATCGCGTCAAGCTGAAAGTGATGGACATTGTTGTGGTGCTTTTGAATTGCTTTATCTATTATGGCTTGGGGTATTTTTTCATTAGTGACTATCCCGATGGTGAGCTTTATCTCGGTCTTTTTACGGTTGCAAATGCGGTCATTCATTTTAGCGTCTGTCTGTTCATTTATAAAAAACTCGGTGAGTCCAAAGACACCTTTTACTTTGTGGCGGGCTTGGTATTGGTGTTCATTACTATTGCAGTGCCCGTTCAGCTTGAAGGCAACTGGGTAACATTGGTATGGGCCTTAGAGGCTTGTCTTCTATTTTGGATTGGTCGCTCGAAGCAATACCCTGTGTACGAACTGCTCTCCTATCCGTTGGTTGCATTGGCATTCGTTAGCTTGTTGCACGATTGGCAAGCCGTTCGCGAAAGCTACTACAATTATTACTCGGAGGAAGTCATCGCACGAATAACACCGTTCCTCAACATTAATTTTGCCACTTCACTGGTAGTGGCGGCCATGTTTGGGTTTTTTGTTTGGTTCTCAACTAAAGTCAAGAACCTTAACCCTACTGGTTTACTAGCAACTTTACTGCCTGTATTGGTCTATCTGCTTCCAATAGCTGGGCTTCTGGTTCTGTTCACAACTTTCTATCAAGATATTAGCCTCATCTTCACTAATCAATATTTAGGTTCTGCAATCAACAATCGTAGTCAAGGGATTATTGAGTACAATTATGATTGGTTGTACTATCAAACTCTTTGGCTTATCAATTACTGTGTCATATTCTTTGCTGGCCTCTGGTTAGTCAACCTGCGCTTCCTGAAAAATCAATTGGTAGACAAAGTGGTTGTGGGAATCAACACCCTAGTCATCGTTACTTTTTTGATTGGTGGATTGAATGCACTGGAAAGCTTGCGTGATGGCTTCTTATCACCAAGTAAGTATTACACTTCAACCATCATGCACATTGCTATGCGTTATGTTGAGTATGCCTTTGTAGCAATATTACTTTACATCAATTTCCGATTTGCAAAATCGAGTAACGAAAAAATTCAAAAAGCCGAACGTCTGTTTTGCCATTTTACCATCTTAACTATTCTGAGTAGTGAGTTGCTATCGATATTAGAATTAAGCGGAGTGACCAATGGATTTAAGTTGGCGTTGAGTATTCTGTGGGGTGCTTATGCATTATACCTCATCATTTGGGGTTTTGCAAAAGACCAAGCCCACTTGCGCATTGCAGGCATCGCGCTATTTGGCGTCACACTTGTAAAACTATTTTTCTACGACATGGCCGACATGGAGGCCATTTCTAAAACAATTATATTGATGATTTTAGGAGTACTCTTATTAGTGGCCTCCTTCATCTACAACAAGCGAAAGAAAAAAGAAAGCCCAGAATCAACCGACTTAAACGAAGATGAAAAAGACGCTTAGCATTTGCATTGTACTCATATTGACCTCCATTGTCGGACACGCTCAATTTCGCTATCAGCGTAAAGTAACTGAGGTGCCAACGGCAGGCTGGTACGCCATTCCACTCGATGAATCGGTTTTAACAAAATTAAATCCCAGTTTCAGCGACATTCGAGTTTATACAAATGATGAAACAGAGACGCCTTATCTATTGAAAGTCTCTCGAGATGCAGTTTCAACACAAGAAGTTGCCTTAGAAACCTATAACATATCAAAAAAAGAAACGGATTTGTTTTTTACGATCAAGTTATCAACAGATGTTTCCATCAATCATGCCGACATCAATTTTATTGAGGAAAATTATGATAACTATGTAACGATTCAGGGCAGCAACAATGAAAAGGAGTGGTTTGAAATTAATACTGCACAACGGATTGTTTCAATCGCAGAAAGAAACATTCGCTATACCTCCAATACCGTCTTTTGGTCTCCTTCGCGATTTGCGTATCTGAGATTTAAAGTTGCTAACGCAAAATCGCTCACCCTATCAAGTGTCAATTTCTCATTGGCAACTGGAAAGCCCGGCAACTATAAAACAACTACTCGCGCTGTTGCCTCCACTACAAAAGATAAAATGACCCAATCAGTTTCGGTGTTCAACTCAACCCAATACATTTCTAAGTTGACGATTGAGGCTGACCCAAACCAAAAATTTTATCGCAACTACCAAATTGAAACGCTGGCAGATAGTTTTAAAACCGAAAAAGGCTGGCAACGAAACTACACCACATTGCAATCGGGCGTCATCACCTCGTTCAGGCAAGACACTATTCAAATCCAACCGACTCTATGCAACAACCTACGTGTAACTATTTTGAATGAAGATAACCCACCTGTTAAAATTAAATCTATCACTACTTGGTCTCCTGAAGTAAGTTTGATTGCTTCGCTTTCAACAGGCAACTACATTATTAAATATGGTAACGACAAAATAGGTGCCGCCAGCTATGACCTATCACATTTCACCAATGAAATCCCTAACGAATTAACTAATTTGAATTTGGGCGATGAAGAAACTCTAAAGACAACAGCGAACTCCGTTGTGCAGCCTTGGTTCAAAAACAAAAACTGGCTTTGGGCAATTATGCTAGCGGTTATTGGGCTATTGGGTTTCTTTACTATTCGGATGCTGAAAAAAGCTTAACTAGTCTTCAACTCAAAAATGGTAATCTCGGGCGGCATGCCTACGCGGCCTGGATAGCCGATGTATCCGAAACCTCTGTTCACATATAAGTATTGATTGTCTTCTTGATAAAGTCCGCCCCATTGTTTGTAGGCATATTGAGCAGGCGTCCAAGTGTAATCGCCAATGTTGACACCAAATTGCGTACCATGTGTATGACCTGCAAACATCACGTCAATGTCTTTATAGTTAGATCGAACTTGGGCATCCCAATGAGTGGGATCATGAGAGAGCAATAACTTGACAGCAGCCTCTTTACTTCCTTCATAAGCTTTGGCAAGATCACCATGTTTTGAAAAGCGTGTGCCCCAATTTTCCACACCAATCAATGCGAGCTTCTCCCCTCCTTGTGTAATGATTCGGTTTTCATTCAATAGTAAGTCGTAGCCCAGTAGCTTGTGCGCATGAATCAAATCATTAAAGTTTTGTTGCTTCTGTTCTTTTGTGCTCCACGACTTATAGTCACCATAATCGTGATTGCCCGTAACTGAAAATACACCTAACGGGGCCTTTACTTTGTTAAAAACATCAATAAACTCATTAACTTCCTTTGTTTCATTGTTGACCAAATCTCCTGTAAAGAAAATCAAATCTGGCTTTTGGTTTAGTAACATTTCAACACCACCCTTCACAGCGGTCTTATTCCAGAAGCTGCCCGAATGAATATCTGAAATCTGACCGATGGTAACACCGTCAAATGATTTTGGGAGATTTGGAAGATTGATAGTCACTTTTCTAATTCGATAATCGTGCGCACCGGAAACAATGCCCCATGTGAATGCACCGAATGGAACTGCCGAAGCAATCAAAGCCGTTTTAGATAAAAATTCCGATCGTGAGATAAGTTCGCCTGCAATCGGCTGACCTTCCTTCTTTTGAAAAAATGAAAACAGATAGCGAACTCCGCGTTGTAAATCATCTATAAACAAAAAGAGGATGCCAACAACTTTTGAAAAATAAGTTGCAACGATTCCGGTGATTACCCAATTGCGAAAGTTTGCGCTGTAACGATAGGGGTCATCAAACGCCCACCAAAGCAACGCGAAAAAACAGAGAATGGTAGGAACCCAGAATCCGTAACGAATTATACCCTTCCAAACAGGCGACCAATTTTTACTAGCAACCAACACCCCTTGAAAGAAGTAGTAATCAATCAATAAAAAGATAAGGGTGAAAGTAATGATAGCCATAAGTCGATTGCGCATAAAAATAAAAAAAAGGTCGTCTTATTTGCTAAGACGACCTTGATACAATTTTATTCTAATTCATTGCCACAGATCCTGTAGCACTAGCTTCGCCTGATTTTCTCTTAAATAATTTTTGCTTCAGCTTTGCCACCAACAAATACATTACTGGCACTAAGAAAAGTGTTAAGAATGTGCCAAAGATCAATCCAAAAATCATTGTCCAAGACAAAGGTCCCCAGAAGGCAACGTTATCGCCACCAAAATAAATGTGAGGATTAAATTCTGTGAACAACGTAACGAAATCGATATTTAAACCAACTGCTAATGGTATTAAACCAAGTGTAGCTGCCATTGCTGTTAACAACACGGGCGTCATACGGGTTTTTGCTGCTTCGGCAATTGCTGCGCGCAATTCCATTCCTTGCGACACCAATAAGTCGGTAAATTCTACTAGTAGAATTCCATTGCGCACCACTATTCCCGCTAAGGCCATAACGCCCACACCCGACATCACAATGGATATTTCCATTTTGAAAAGCGAGAATCCAATCAATACACCGATGATACTGAAAATGATTTCAGCCATGATGATAATTGGCTTGCTAGTAGAGTTAAACTGCGTAACTAAAATCATAAAGATCAAACCAAATGCGATGAAAAACGCAACTCCCAAAAAGGCAGAAGTCTCTGCCTGATCTTCTTGCTCGCCCGTCATCTTTACTGTTACGCCATCGGGTGTTGAAAAGTCCGAAAGTTTATCTTGAATATCGGCCACCACATTATTTGCGTTATAATCGCCCAACACATTTGAAGAAAGTGTTATTACTCTTTTCTGATTGATCCGCCTGATACCCGCAAAACTGTTTGAATATTCTGTTTTCGCCACGGCAGACATTGGCACCTGACGCACTTGGCCACCCATACTCATGTCGCGATAGGTTAATGGTAAATTCATTAAGGTATTAATATCGTTGCGATACTTTTCGTCAATGCGCAAGGTGATTTCATAATCATCGTTGGCATCTCTGAATTTTGAAACTTCGCGTCCGTTGATGGCGGTATTAAGAGCCATCCCAATTTGTGCCGTAGAAATCCCTTCGCGGTTTGCTTTCTCACGATCAATGGAAACAATAATTTCTGGCTTATCGTTTTGAAAATCTGATTTCAATTCTTCCACACCTGGCACTTGCAGCGAATCTAAGTATCGCTTCAACTTATCGGCAGTAGCAACCAACACGCCAAAATCTTCAGCCGCAACTTCAATATTAACCGGTTTACCAGTTGGTGGGCCATTCGCCTCTTGGTTAACAGAAATCTCTGCACCCTTCACTCCTTTTACTGCCTCGCGAATTTTATCTAAATAAATTTTTGTTGATTGGCTATTGCGCTTGGCAAAATTTACAAATGCCACCGATACTTTACCCAGATGCGGTTGGGGATTAGTTCCGGCAAACTGATCTTCTGAAGCTCCAATCGAAACATTTGATATAATAGACTCAACCATCGGGTTGTTTCTTCCTACCACACTTACCACCTTTTCTTCAACGAGGTTAGTTACCGAATCAGTTACTTTTTGGTCAGTACCAATGGGCATCGTTACATACGCAAAAATAAAATTAGGATCACCGGTAGGGAAGAAAACGACTGGTGGCTTTCTGATTCCTGTAAACACAATCGAAAAAACAAACAAACCAATCACCGCTAATACAACCCATATTGGACGATAGTTTAGCAAAAACTTAGCTACAATTTTTCTGTAGCCTTCTTGCACTCCTGGCCAAAAGTCAGTTTGAAAATGTGAGATAACGCGAACTAAATAAAAATGATACAATGCGT
Source organism: Cytophagales bacterium (assembly GCA_013298505.1). Classification (GTDB taxonomy): domain Bacteria; phylum Bacteroidota; class Bacteroidia; order Cytophagales; family Cyclobacteriaceae; genus ELB16-189. Next base: position 27,279 of record JAAFHY010000020.1, on the reverse strand, counting down.
ACACGCCAAACATGAAGATGGTGAAGTTGCCCATACCAAACCAACCCACTATATAACTCATCAAAGCCAACGAAGCCATAACAATAGCAGTTACTTTAAACCCGCGAGTGATTTTACTTTTATTCTCGTGATCGTGGTTGTGTTCTGTCATGAAGTCGGCAGCAAAAACAGGGTTGATGATGTAAGCTACGAGCAAGGAAGCCAACAAAGCTACAATCAATGTGATCGGCAGGTAAACCATGAACTTACCAATTACGCCTGGCCAAAATGCCAATGGAATAAATGGAGCTAACACTACCAACGTGCCAGATAAGACGGGCAAGAATACTTCACCCGCGGCAATCTTCGCTGCTTTGCGGATAGGCACTTTACCATTGTCAAATACGCGGTGCGTATTTTCAATTACCACAATCGCATCATCCACTACAATACCTAGAGCCAACAAGAAAGAGAACAATGTCATTAAATTGAAAGTGAACCCCAACGTAGGAAACACTAAGAAGGCAATGAAACTGGAAATAGGAACAGACATAGCCACAAAGAAAGCGTTAGTGGCCCCCATGAAGAACATCAATATGATTACCACCAACACAAACCCGATGATGATTGTATTAATCAAATCGTGCAAAGTAGTACGTGTATTATCTGACTGATCGGCCGTAATGGTAATATCTGTGCCCGGAGGCAAAATATTCTTCTTGAAATTATCAACAATCAAATTGATTTGATCTGAAGCAATAATCAAATTCTCACCACTTCGCTTAATTACATTTAATGTGATCACGTTTTTCTCGTCTAAACGAGCATAGCTCTCTTGTTCCTTATGAGAATCAATTACTTCGGCAATATCTTTCAAATAGATTTTTCCACCTTTAGTTGAACCTACTACGATGTTTGCTAATTGCTCTGCCGATTTGAATTCGCCATTTACCGTCAGTGATCGCTTCATACCATCTACTGAAAGCTGACCGCCTGGGATGATGACGTTCTCGCTTGCCACCGCCTGCTGCACATCATCTAGACTGACCCCAGCACTGGCTAGTTTAAACATGTTGATATTGATTTGTATTTCGCGGGTCAGTGCCCCTACAATATCTACTCGTCTGATTTCACGAATGCCTTCAATCGCATCTTGCATTTGCTCAGCATATTTTTTCAGTGTAGTCAAATCATAATCGCCTGAAAGGTTTACGTTCATAATGGGCGCTTGAGAAATATCTATCTCAATCACCTGCGGATCGTCTTTTAAATCGGTAGGCAAATTAGGCTTGGCGCGATCGACAGCATCTTTCACTTCTTGCTTGGCTTTAGCCACATCAATATCCGTTTCAAACTCTATGATTACGTTTGAAAAACTCTGTACTGAGTTACTCTTAATCTTCTTTACACCCGAAATTGATTTTACTTCTTTTTCAATTTCTTTCGAAATCAAATTCTCAATATCAGACGGTGAAGCCCCTGGGTAAATAGTGGCCACAAAAATCTGTGGAAACACTACTTCAGGGAAATTCTCTTTGGGTAAGCTCACATAGGTAAACATACCCGCTAAGCAAATGATGACTGTAGCCACATAAATGCTTACTTTATTATCAATCGCCCAACTGGTGGGGCCAAATTCTTTTTCGATGTCTTTCATAAAGGGACGTTAGTAGTTAGTATCAAGATATAAGATTGATTGCTGTTGTGTCTTATATCTATTGTCTTGCTTCTTATATCTTAATTAATTCACCATCATTCAACCCTTGGTAGCCCACGGTAATAATTTTGTCGCCCGCTTTGAGTGTATTTACCTGGGCAAAGTTGCCATACACACCGGCTACTTCTACTACATTTTTCTTGGCGACTAATTTGCCATCTATTGTCTCGGCAGTGTACACCACTTTCTGGCCGTTAATATCTTGCACCACATTTACAGGAACTACAATGGCAGCTGTTTCCGAATGAAAGATAACTTTCAACTCGCCAGTCATATTAGGACGGAAATCGTTATTGCTAATCAATGCTACCTCGAGCGGAAAAGTACGCGATAATTGATTGATGGTCTTGCCTACAAAAGTGACTTGCCCATTGACCGTTTTATTAATGTCGCTAAAGCCAATCACTACTTTGTTTCCTTTCTTCACTTCTCTCACATACGCTTCAGAAACATTGGCAATAAACTTTAACCGATCATTGCTAACCACCCGAAAAGCCGGAGCGCCCGGTGCAGCATTCTGACCAATCTTGATATCGACAGCATCTACCGATCCGTTAATAGGCGATTTAATACGAGCCATATCCAATTGCTCGTTCAACGTGGCCAATTTTCTTTCCAACCCTTCCTTCGTATTTTTTGCTTGTAGGTATTGCACTTCTGTTCCTATTTTCTGATCCCATAAATTCTTCTGGCGATTGTATACGGTGGTTGCTAAGTCTAATCCTGATTTTACCTCCTCTATTCCACGCATAGTTAGTGAGTTGTCAATCTGTGCCAATGTCTGGCCTTTTGAAACTACATCGCCTTCGCGCACAAACACTTGCGTGATAACACCCATTGTTTTGGCGCTGACCAAAATATTATCAACCGCCTCAATAGCACCTTGAGTATTGATGTAGTGATCGAACGGGCGCGGTTTTAATTCTTGAACACCCACTTCTTTCGACTTTGCGGTAGAAGCTTGTGGATTTTCTTTGGCAACCTCGGCTTCTAGTTTTTTAATTTCTTTAGCTAAGTCGGCTTGTTGGGTGCGCAGTTCAGTAAGCTTGGCTTGTTTGTTGGTAGTTTCTCCACCGCAGGCTGCTAGCAAGGCAGTAAGGGATGCGGCTAATAAAAGAGATGAGTATATTTTTGATTTCATATAGTTGGGGTTCTTAATTTATTTTTGAGAGGGTACTAATTTTCCGTAGGCTTTGTCGATATCTACTTTGGCCACCATGGCATCGAACAAAGCTGAGTAATAATTTGTCTGAGCTTGGCGAAGGCTGTTTTCTGCGTCTATCACTTCAATGTTAGAGCCTACTCCTTGCTCATATTTCACCTTAGTAACTCGCGCCACCTTCGATGCCAAGTCCATATTTTCCTTTTGAGATTTAAGGGAGGTAATGGCATTTTCAAAATTGATTGACGCTTGTTTAGTTTCTAAGTTAATGGATTGCTTTAGTGTATTAAATCCATTCTCAACTTTCCGCAGCGTAAGTTTTTCCTGCTGGATTTTATATTGACGCTGAAAGCCTGTGAAGATGTTCATGCTCATGGTCAAGCCAAATGACGAATAACCATACCATTTATCTGGACCAATGTTTTCGTTGTCTGAAATGTTGGCATTAGTTTTAAATAATCCTCCAATATCAGTTGATTGAGTAAAATAACCTAGGTTGGCAGACGCAGAAATGCGAGGTAAAGCACCAGCATATTGATTTTTGATGTTCAACTTCTGGAGCTTTTGATTTGTCTCCAAAATTTGATAATCGATCCTTGTCTTATAGTCCCAATTTTGCTGATACGAATTCACATCAGAATTTACCTGAACATCTTCAATTTTACCAACAAGCTCAAGTGGTTGATCAATCGGATAACTCATTTGAAACTTCAAAAGTTCAACCCCTAATTTCTTAAGGTTTATAAATTTTTGACGTTCGGCTGATATGTTATTGTATGTTACCTGAATCCGATCCACATCAATATCTTCAGCGAAACCATTTTTGTTTAGGGCTTTCGTGCTTCGTAGAAGAGAATCAAGTCGTGCAATGTTATTCGCAAACAGGGCTTCTCTTTCATCGTTAATCAAAACATTATAATAGGCTTTGGTTACTTGCTGTACTACTTGCTCTTTTGTTTGGTTGGCATTTTTGATTGACAAATCTTTATAGGCTTTTGAAGCTTGCAATCCCACAAAGTAAGAACCTGAAAAAATCAACTGGTCTACATTCAACCCAACGTCACCACTGCTTTTTAACTGAAAAAAATTCTGTTGAGCTAAAACATCACCTTCATTGGCACCAGGCGTAACAGGAAAAAAACTAAAACCAGTGGTAGTATATCTTCCAAAAAACCTTCTCAATTGTTCGTTGTGCTGAACCGATGCGCTACCGCTAATTTGAGGTAGACCCAATCCAACTGTCTCTTTCACCTTTGCGGCTGCTATTTGCTGATCGATAATTGCGTTTTGCGCATTGATTGAATTCTTCAATGCGTAATCAATGCATTGCTCTAGCGTAAATGATGTAGTAGGTTCCTGTTGTGCATGGCCTACGCCTGCTACGAGCAGGGCAGCCAGAAAAATTGATAGTTTATAAAATTGACTCATGCTTAGTTGTTTTATGTGTGATAGGTGTTTGCGTAGTAATTGTGTTCTCTTTATAGCGTTGGTAAAGCTTTCTGCCTTTGTCGGTGCAGAGGCCGTAGACGAAGTGATCGAAAAATTGCGACTGCACTTCCACCAAGTTGAATTTCTCTTTCGGGAAATGCTGGTCATCAAAAGCTGCTTCAATTAAAACCAAGCGACTAATGGCCAACACTTCGGGATTGATGTCTGCGCGGAAATAACCTTCTTTGATACCTTGATTGAGGTTGCGCACGATGGAGCGCATGATAAAATTATTTTTGTGGTTCAACCAAAGTGTCCACGCCTTGGGATGAAACTTTTGCAGATCGTAGAGCAGCGAGGGGTTCATGTCTTGCATATCGCACCTGATCTGAATAGAGATTTTATTCAATTCATCAATCGAATTTTCTGAATCTTTGGCAATCGCTTCGTACTCTATTACCTCCCGCTTCATGTGCTCTTGCGACATGGTTGTTACGAGTTCGTCTTTATCGGCAAAATGTTGGTAGAGCGTTTTTTTGGAAACAGAAAGATGCCTTGCGATATCATCCATCGACACACTGCGAATGCCATACTTCATAAACAAGGCTTCACTACCTACCAAAATTTTCTCTTTTATAACTTGATCTTCCATAACTGGGTGCGAAACTATGGAAACTTTTGATATTACAAAAGTTTCCACGGTTTCTTGAAACGCCCTTTTTAGAATAAGGTTGGGCTTTCGTCTAATTATTTTCTAATAAAGTTGCTTTAGATAGGCATCAATCGGTTGCAGTACTACTTTCTTTATCGGTAGGTCTATAGCACCATTTCTCTTTCATCTTCATCTTAAATTTCTCTTTCTCTTCAGGGGTCATTGCGTGCCACTTCTGCTTCCAATAGCCACGCCATTGGCCATTATGCCTTTGTCCGCCTTTTCCAAATCCAGAGAAAAGAATTTTGCTCAATACCAATAACCCCAAGGTTTGCCAAAAATTAATTAGCGGGCCGTGAAATAATTCGGGCACCAGCCAATTCCACAAATACATTGTTACGAGCGTAAAAGCAGAAACCGCCACCACACCCAACACCACTATTCCTCCAATCCACAGTACTTTTTTCATATTCTATTTTTTTAACTTAATTATTCATTCAAAAAGAAGTCAGAAGTTAGAATTCAGAAGTCAGAATCATCTTTCTTAAACCTCCTATTTATACGATCTATCAAATTCTGACTTCTAACTTCAGGCTTCTAACTTCTAGTCCATCACATCATCATAAAACCGTTGCAATCTCTTTCGCAAGGCCAGTATCGCATACCGCTTTCGCGAAAGCAGTGTATTGATCGATACGCCCGTCTCTTCAGATATCTCACGGAAACCCTTCTCTTCAATTTCATTCTGAATGAAAATCTCACGCTGATCAGTTGGTAACTCGGCTAAAGCTTCCGTGATCTCATCCCAAATGGCCTCTCTTAATAAAGTGGCTTCGGGTGAATTATCTAAGTCGGGCAAAATATCTTGCAACGTAAGCGGTGCATCGTCATCCTTGCCCGATATCAACTCAAAATCAGTTTGCTTGGGCCGTGCTGCATCGCGCCTATAGCGGTCAATGATTTTGTTGCGCGCCACGCTATACAACCACGAGGTTACCCGATCCAACGACTCGATAGTTTCGTAGCCCGCCACAAATTGATAAAACACATCCTGAAGTATATCCTCCGCCTCTTCCAACGTAGACACACGGTTGCGGATAAACCCCAACAGTTTGTCTTTCTCCTTCAGGAATGTGTTTTCTTTTACTTGTTGCATGGCCAAGTCCATCTGCCTTTGCTAATTTTTAACATAGACGGCAATGGTAAAAGTTTTATTTTATAAAGCTTGTAAAATAAATTGGCAATAGTCAAACGGCAGTTGGTAAAATCTGAAACTCAACCACTAATTTCGGTTGCATTATAATCTTTAAGATCACAACTTGTAGACTTATTTTCGGCTTAGTGACCAACTGCATTACCTACAAAGAAAGTCGGCTATACTACCACCAATTTGGTACTGGTAGAAAAAAAATACTGCTGTTTCACGGCTTTGGCCAAACTCACAATGAATTTAAAAGTTGGTTCATGACCCCTGAATATGACTATACAATCTACGCCTTTGATCTTTACTTCCACGGGCAAAGTGTATGGCAGAATAGAGAGCCCATAGAAAAACTCGATTGGAAAGTGGTTATGGAACAGTTTATAAAACAAGAATATCTCAACACTTTTCAACTGGTTGGGTTTAGTATGGGCGGAAAATTTGCCTTAGCTACGCTCGAATTATTTCCTGATAAAATCGAAAAAATCTTTCTGCTCGCTCCGGATGGAATCAAAACTAGCTTTTGGTATAGCCTGGCAACCTATCCGATTGCCATGCGCGCACTATTCAAAAGTATGATTCTTCACCCGACTCGACTATATAGAATTACCAAAGTGCTACGGTTATTAAGATTAGTGGATGCGGGATTGCTTCGATTTGCAGAATCGCAAATGAACACCGAAGAGAAAAGAAGAAGAGTGTATTACTCATGGGTGTATTTTCGTCATTTTAAATTTAACTTAAATCGAATAGCAGCTTTAATCAATAACACTAAAATAAACGTTGGGCTAATTACAGGTAAATACGATAAAGTAATCACCACAAAAAAAATGGAATCATTCCTACAGAAAATCAACGAAAAATATTCGGAAGAAATCGCTGCGGGGCACAATGATTTAATTAGCCGAGTAGACTTTAAAAAATTGGTGCTTAAAAGCTAAAATGATAGCCTACGCCATTACAATGGTTAATGATGAGCGCGGTCTACTAAACCCCACATCAAAAGATACTACCCAACCAAAATAGAAGTAATACTGATGAAGAGTCGCTGACCAGTTGCTTGTTTGTCTTAACAAAGACAATCTAAAACGGGGCTTTGTTCGTTATAAAGTAAAAGCAAATTCAATATGAAATTAATATTGGCAATGACACTCGCACTGATAACTTTTTCAGGCCTAGCCCAAAATAACCCCGTAATTGTTGAGCTCTTCACCTCACAAGGTTGCTCAAGTTGCCCCTCGGCAGATAAAAACCTTACTGAACTTTTAAAGCAATACAACCAACAAGGCAAACCTGTGTACGGCCTGTCGTTTCATGTAGACTATTGGAATTATTTGGGTTGGAAAGACCCTTATAGCAGCAAAGAATTTACGCAACGCCAACGGCAGTACGCGCAGCAATTAAACCTCAATTCAATTTATACTCCACAAATGATTGTGAATGGAACGACCGAATTTGTTGGATCTAGCAAAGCCGATGCCACTCGGGCCATTGAGGCAAAACTAAATGCAAACTCCAACTATAAAATAGTCATTAATGATTTGAAGTTAAATGGAAACTCGGTAGGCTTTGAGTATACGCTAGATAACGTGCCAGCCAATTGCCAATTGCGTGTGGCTATTGTTGATAAGAGTGTAGAGAACGAAGTGCCTGCCGGAGAGAACAGTGGCAGAAGGCTGCATCATGATAATGTGGTGTGTGCCTTTCAAACCGTAACTCCAAAATTGAGTGGGGCGGTGAATCTTGCTGTTGCAAAACCCAACTTCAGCAATTCGCTTTTAATTATTTACCTGCAAGACGATCAACTACAAGTGTTGGCGGCCGCGTCAAAGGCGATTCAATAAAGGTTTGTATCACACTTTAATCCAAACAATCCACAATTGTAAACTCGCGATAACAGGGGAGAATTCTACTCGCGGAAACTCCAATTCTAAAGTAGGTCAGGAGATTTCTAAATCGTCCTGCCTATTTTATGAATCTGGGTGCTTACTTCTTATTCTGCGATTGATCTATGAATAATAATTGTTGAACCTTTTTTAGGTCAAATATTTGAGACTTGCCAGATATTTGATGTTGCTTTTGCAAGTCAGGATTGGGTTGGAAATTGAATAACAAATGAGCTTGTCTGGCAAAATGGTTTTCCCAAAACCATTGGCCGTTTTGCATAAGTTGCGTAATACTTGAAAATCCAAATGCGATGTAAAGGAAAACACTAAATATGAAGTTCTTCATGATATTGTCGGTTAATGATTGCCTTAATAAATTACTTCATGCGATACTGTATTTGAATACGTATTTACTCGCCCGCTAGGCACTAGATGTTTTTGAATTCTCTATATGCATATAGATTTGCTTTCCTAATGGTTTTAAGGAATTTGAACTAGCTTCCATTTCCATTTCTGAAGTGAAGTCCTCATGCTCCACATTTATAGGAAGTGAAATCTTGGTATCGTATTTCAAACTCATATTGTCAATCGATAACTCAATAAGAATAAATAGACCCTTTAAGATTAAACCTCCAATGATTAGAAACACAAAAATGCTCATGGCTTCAATTCAGCCTTGGCAGCCAGCTTAAACAAATTTTGAACAGGAGCAATAGCGGCAGGCATTGAACTAAATCCTTTTATAACGAGCCAAATGCCCAACGAAAACTCAAAGAGTGCTACTGGAACTGCGGCCAGTGCTGCCATTGCAGAAATTCTATCGATGACACCAAAAAGTATTGCTATATATCCAGCAATTAGGAGTGGCGCACCGATGATCCCTATTAAGGAAAGTGCTTTTGGCACCAAGCGTGATTTGTACAGAAGATACCCCAACAACATGTCACAAATGGCAGGCATGAAGCTTTGGCCAAGTAGGAAAATGCGATCATAAAGAGATACAAGCGCGTGGCTCGTAGCCAATGAATCGGTTCCAGCTCCGCTCTGACGCAAAGTTACGATTGACAAAAGGAACGACACACCAACGAAGATCGTGGCAGATTCCAGAATTCGCGCAGCAACAAGGCCAAGCGCAGCCTCTTCGTTGTACTTCTTCAGCACTGGGAATAATACTATGGCGGTACCGATACCACTAAGAGCCACTATGATCTCTAGCACCCCACCGATGATTGCAGGGGTGTCTGGCCCAGAGCTAAGGATATAGTTTGTATCGTGTATTGCACCGTAGAGTGCAAGGGTTGGGATGGAGACAAAGGTTAATAAGTATAGTACGCCTGCAACAAGTGAGGTCTTCCGAAGTGAGCTTATCGGGGCTCGCTCAGTTGATGCACCAGTGAAGGTTGTGCTATTTTGGTTTGATTTCATTTTCTTGTTTGTTTAAAATTGTTAGGACATTTTCAATTTATGATTTGTATCTTCTTCCAAGTGGATTAGTTTTCCAGGGCTTGGCAAAATGCATGGCGAGAATAAGGCTTCTGTTATACATTTCACCACTATTGGCAATATTGGTTAAGCCGTAGTTGTATCGAACATCTAATCTAACTGTCTTCTTTTTTGTATGGAAAGTATAGCCGCCACCCATTTGTACGCCAGCCTCCCAACGCTTAAAGCTTTCGGACGAACTAGTAAATGCTACATCTGAAGTTGAGTTTTCATTTTTCTGTGATCCATAAATGTTATATGCAATAGATGGCCCCGCATTTAGATGAAACCTACCAAAATGAACACGAGCCAGAACAGGCAACTCCAGAGTATAAAGGCGAATATTTGTATTGGAGGTAGTTAAAGGATTGTTAGCTTTTAACGCACCGCCTTTCATAAAAAAATAAAGCTCAGATACGAGTGAAACGTGTGGTGTAATGCCAGCTTGCAATGATACTCCAACTTGCGCGCCCAATACCGCTTTCTTGTAGTCTGATAAGATATCATTTGACTTTCCGTAGTTGAGGTTTGTCCCAACTACATTTAGTACAAGGTCTAAATAGGTCTCAGTAACTCTATCTTTTTTAATTTTTTCTGAACCTGATTCATTTGCTTGTCCAAATAAATTTCCGTTTAGGATAATCATACCTAGTATGATTCCCATTTGTAGATTTTTTTTCATAATTCTTTTTGTTTGCTCAAAAGAACATGAATGGGTGGGGTACTACAATTATATTATGCGAAGTAGGGGAAGGTGTCTGCATCCTGATGATTTCAGTCTGCCAAATAATTGACGGTTTATTGCCTGCTATTGATAAGTTGAAAGAAAGTGTCTTTGTAAGTCTCGGAGATGGGGATCAACTGATCTGCAATTTTTATTCGACTCCGCTCAATGGAAACAATTTTATCTAATGCCACCATGAACGATTTGTGCACTCGGCACACTACGCTGGAAGGAATCAACGTTTCAAACTCGCTGAAATTCTGTAAAGTCATTACCTTCTTATTCACCGTATGAATTCTTCGATAATCCCGCATCCCTTCAATGTACACGATTTCATTGAGCATTATTTTTTCCAATCGGTTCTCTGTCTTTACAAAAATAAAGTTGGGTTGAGATTCAGAGGCGTGACGAACTAGATTTTCCTGTGCTTTATTAACAGCTTGTAAAAAACGATTAAATGTAAATGGTTTTAAAAGATAGTCAGTGATGTGCAGTTCGTAGCCTTTTAGTGCATACTCTTGGTAAGCTGTTGTAATAATAACCTGACTGTTTATTTTCGAACTTTCTAGCAACTCAATGCCTGATAGTTCATCCATGTTGATGTCCAGAAAAAGCAAATCTACCTTATTGTTATTTAGATACGCAAGTCCAAGAAGAGCATTGTCGAATGTTGCGCTTAAATGCAAGAAAGGGACTTTGTTTACAAAGTCCCTAGTCTTATCAAGTGCCAGTGGCTCATCTTCAATGATGATGCAAGTATATTTAACCATTGGGTATTATTAAGTTGACGGTGTACGATTCATCACTTCTGTTTATTTCCAGCGAATGACTTCCTGCATAAATAAGATCTAGTCGTTTTTGAACAAGTTGATTACCTAAACCGCCAACCGGCTGCTTTGCCGACATTGAATCATATTTATTTTCACATATCAATTGTGTTGTTTCATCTTTTATGTTGATGCTGACAGAAATAGCATTTTCCAGTTTTTTATTGTTGGTATGCTTAAAAGCATTCTCGATAAATGGAATAAAAACCATTGGAGCAATAAGCTTACTCACCATACTACCCGTTACCGAAAAGTTTACATACGTTTCGTTCGCTGTTCTTATTTTTTGCAATGCGATGTACTTTTCTATGTATTCAATTTCTTGAGAAAGAAGAATTTTATCACCTTTTGTTTCATACAGCACAAATCGCATGATATCCGACAGTCTGTTTAGATAGTCGGATGCTTTCACTGCATCTTTTAAAATTAAGGCATCAATATTATTGATGGTGTTAAACAGAAGATGCGGATCAAGTTGTGATTTGATCAAAGCCATTTCCATCTCATGGTTTTTATCCTTTAACATCTGTTTCAATTTGATTTCATTGAACCAAGTTATAAACCCCCTTATTACTAATGCTACGATGCCACATATCACACCAACTAAGGTCATGGCGGAGATCACGATCACAGCGGTAGATCGGCCAGGTTTACCACCACTGTCCATGTCAATAATGCGGCCTGATTCTATGAAGTATCGATGAAGGATGTATCCTATCACTGCCGCGCCCACAGTAATCAAGGTGCCATAAAAAATTGACTGCAGGAATCTCTTCTGTTGAATGTATTTGGGAAACAAATAGAAATAGAAAAGATTGAAGGAGACAAAAGAAGGAAAGAATGCGAAGAAAAAGAGGTTTTTTAGCGCATTAACGATCCTCAATTCTCTATCACTTATTTGACTATCTCTATAAGCGACTGTTAATATAATTAGAATCGACAACAGGTAGCATGCCCAAAAGCCTATGTATAGTAAAACAATAAATGACTTTTTCACGCTTTGAAGTTACTCAATATGAGGGTTAACGGTCTTTAATTGTTTTGGCTTTGGCGAAAGTGATCTGCAAGTTGGACATTCATGTCTGCAAAAGAAGGATATTGGAATGCCAATCACGCCATTTAAAATTCTTCAAAGGCAAGTTGCTTATTTGCCATCATGCCTGCTGTTGTACCCATCGCTACTGCATTTGCGACCGTACGTATGCGAGTTGTATTGTCACCGCAAGCGAAAACTCCTTGAATGCTTGTCTTTTGCGAAGGATCAGTCTTAATATATCCGTCATCCGTCAATTCACATCCTAAAGTTTCCGGAACAGCACAATGCTGCTCAAAAGCGCTGCGCGCATACAAGGCTTTTAAAGGAAATGAAGTGCCGTCTTTGAAAATGATATCCTGAAGATGCCCATTTGTATGCTTTATTTTTTCAATCTCTTTTTGTACAATTTGTATATGATTGCTTTTTATCTTCTCAGTTTGTTCTACCGTTAAAGTAGATTTCCCATTGGTAAAAAGCGTCAGATCTTTTGTCCAGTTTGAAATAAGCGTAGAAAACTCAAAGCCGTATTCGCCATTGCCTAGAATACCTGTTTTTTCGTTCCTTACTTCGTACCCATGACAGTACGGGCAGTGAAGAACTGAAATTCCCCAACATTCAGCATAGCCCTCAATATCGTGCATAATGTCTCGGATGCCTGTCGCAAAAATTAGTTTCTTTGCGCTAAAGGCTTCTCCTGATGTGGTCTGAATTGCAAATCCATTTTTGGTTTTGATTCCGTTGTTTACTATACCGCTGAAGAACTTTACAGTGTCATATTTTTCCACCTGTTGTTTTGCAAGCGTGGCAATTTCTTTGGGTGTTTTTCCGTCTTGCGTGATGAAGTTATGTGAATATGGTGTTTGCCTGTTACACGGTTTGCCACTATCTATAATCAAAACTTGTTTCATGGCTCTTCCCAAAGCCATAGCTGCGGCAAGTCCTGAATAACTACCACCTACTATAATTACGTCAAAATTTATTTTATCGATCATGAGTTTATATTTTGAAAAATTGGTGAACTGAAATGGTAGAGCGAGACATGCCAATACAACTCCGCTTTGCTTAACAAATTTACGTCTGGATGTTGTCGAGAATATTTCTTTACCGACCTTCATACAGCCTTAACTTTTGTCTGCTTTCGGTGAAAGCAGACGGATGATTAAATCTACAAAGGGCAGACCCACAAATACCATCCAGGGAACTAAGGAAAGAGTTAGTATGCCCGTTCTCAGGTACAAGGGCAGCCCAGATATTGTTTCGCCAAATAGGAAGAGAAATAGCGTAATCGATGGATAAATCACAACCCATATTCTTAAGGAGGCAATTAATTTCATTTTCGTTTTCATAATGTTTTTTTGATATTATTTATACTCAAAGGTACTTCCTGCTGTAACCTCAATGATAGGACACAAATGAAGTTGAGTAGGACATATTTAAAATTTGAATGTGGATTTGAAGGATATGTACACAATATCTTTACCGAGCCCTGTTGCTAGGGGATAACTGCCTGCGCTAAAATAAGATGCGTCAAAAGAGAATGATAGATTTTTGTTTTGACGATAAGTGGTTTCAACAGTATAAAACACACCCAATGTTTTTTTTCTTGAGGTAAAAAGTAAATTAGGGCTTGGTCTGTTTTCAACCATTCCTGGAGAATAAGTCCCGTCTTGGTTGCTATTTCTAGCCAGAAAAAAAACTTGTGCTACAATGTTTAACTTTTGGATAGGATTTATTTTTACATACGGATATATACTTATCATGTTTGTAGCTCCGATAGGAATGGCCAGACCATAGGCAGGTTTGGCATATAGTAAATTGTAGGTGTTTAATTTACGGTCTTCACTATCGTTGTCTCCCGAAGCTGCATTTGCTGCAAGCCCAATTACTCCTTTTTTACTGGGAAGCACCTGCACATTTACATCTACCAAAATGTTATAGGCATCAATAGTCAGATTATCGAATGTGCCTGATTGATACGCACCCTCCAATTCAAAATTTACTTTCGTAGTATTTACAAATAAGCGCGTGCCATAGGTCTGCCTGTTTTCAAATCCAGTTCTATAATTGTATGTACTGGCTTTCGATTGAAAGTTCAATGCAAAATAATCCAAGCCAATTTTATGATTGGCGAAATATCTTGTTCCGTAAATACCAATCAAGCACTCTTTGAAACTCTCGTCATCAAAAATATTTTGTTTAGATATTACTTTTGAAACGGTTAGAAAATCAATTCTTCCCTTATTTGTCGTTCGCTTTATTACAACTCCATCAAAAGTCAGTCTGGTGTTAGGGCCTTCCCTTACGGTGATCAATCGGCTATTGCCATACAATAGTTCTTGTCTGCCCAATCTAAATTTCCATTGGTGTAAGTTTACCTCGGCAAAAGCTTGGTGAAGGCTTAGTTGGTTTTCGTCAATTTCTGAGGTAATTGGATTGTCATTCAAAAAACGAAGTGTATTGTTGAATTGAATAAAGAGCCTTAAATGATTTCCTACTTCAATATTTGTATGCAGTAGAAATCGATGCCACAGCTGAGTCGGTGATGTATTTTGATAGCTTGGAGGTACATCTCCAAAGTTTAGATTACGATATATTTGAAATTGTTCACGGAGTTCACCACCAAAGGAAATATAATTATGATTCCCAAAAGAATTATACTTTAAGTAGTCAGGCCCTTTTTTAAGGCTGTCATTCTTGACAAGTGAAAAATCATCATCATAGCGCAAAAAGTTGATTTCATTTTGTGCCATGGTAGATGAAACTATAGTCGTAAACCCGAAAATCAGAGTATTGGCCAAATGTTTAATCTTTTTCATAGAAATAATTATTAGTTGGTCTATAACCAATTGAGAAAAAACAGAAATAGAACTACTGATTGTTATTTGGTTTGGTTTATAACCGTAGGTCATTATAGCTGCAAATAATGACCTACGAATACTATGATATGTCGTACAGGAAATTAATGAGGCTTTATGATCTGCCCTGTATTGGCACCAAAGATACTTTTGCGAAAGCCATACTCGAGTTGTTTCATGGTAACCGGAATATCACCAGGGAAGAAATCAAAATATTGGGGTGAATTTTCGATAACAGTTGGACTCACAGCATTAATGCGAATACTATTTTCTAATTCTATTGCCGCAGCACGTACAAATCCCTCAACTGCTCCATTGGCTGCCGATGCGTTTGCGAAATTCAATTGCGGTTCATGCGTTAATGCTCCTGTGATTAGTGAAAATGAACCTTTAGGATTGATATAGTGCTGCCCAATAAGCACCAAATTAATCTGCCCCATTAATTTTCCCTCGATGCCTTTCCTGAACTCGTTGTCATTCAATTTTTTCCACGGACCAACAAATGTAGGACCAGCTGTACAAATAAGAGCATCAAATGCACCTACTTGCTTGAACATTTTCTCAATGGATTCAGTAGAGGTAATATCAACTTGGATGTCTCCGCCTTCGGAAGCAGCTCGCACTACCTCATGTTCTTGTTCAAATGCACTCGACAAATGCTTTCCCATGGTTCCTGTTGCGCCCACGATGATAATTTTCATTTTCTTTTTCATACACTTTTCTTTTTAGAATTTTTATTTATTCACAAAAGTACTTCGGGGTCGAAGCTGTAGCGTAGGACAAAAATGAAGTTGGATAGGACTTATTTGTGATTAGTTCTAAAGGCCTCGGGCGTTTGGCCTATATGTTTCTTGAAGAATCTGATAAAGTAGGAAACATCTTCATAGCCCAATTGATAGGCTATTTGATTTATCTGGTTGGAGGTTGCAAGAAGGGATCGCTTAGACTCTAAAATAATAAACTCGTTGATTAGTTCTGAGCAGCTTTTACCAAGAGTCACTCTGGTGATTGCATTAAGCTGGTAGGAAGAAAGATTTAACATGTCAGCATATTGCGACACATGCTTATGGGTAGCAATATGTGTTTCTATAAGTTCGTATAGTTCCTCAAGGCGTTCTTGGTGATAGGAGCTGACAACGTTAGTTGGGTTTTTATCACTCCGTCTAGTACGAATAAGTTGGATTAAGAAGATTCCTAAGTTTGCTTTTACTGCATCCAGAAACCCTTCTTGCTTGTCCGAATACTCCCGAAAAATAGAGTTCATTATTGCCAATAGACTATTTACCTTTTCAGAATCAAGCTTACAAAGACTTTTACTACTTGCCCTACGCAATCGTTGCCCGGCTACTTGGTCTGTAGGGGAATAGAAGTCCCTGTTAAATTGCATCAGATACCCAGAACTTCCTGCCTTCAAATTGAGTTTATGTACCTGGCCTGGCCGCATGAAGAAAATAGTATCGTCATGAACTTTGTATGAATTAAAATCTATCTCGTGGTTACCGCTTCCTTTTTTCAACGCCATAATAAAAAAGAAATCATGTCTGTGGAGTTCTTGAGTCATGTCGTTGCCAGCAAGCATATCCCCAATATCTCTTATGCTAAAATCTTCAGATAAATTTGGTTCCCTTGGGGACGTTTTGATATGCCTAATGGGAATGTTTTCCATTTGTCCTTATTGTTTTTTTTGGCTTAATGACTAGTTATCCATTGAAGGTAGACAATTTCTAACTCTGTCAAGATTCTGCTAGGAGGCGGGTGGGTTTGGCTTCTCGCAAGCTTTAGATTTGTTTCTTGATACTTGCGGGATGCCAAACGAGTGGGCAAGAATCTTTATAGGTTACCGTGCGGTGGGGATTGTTAGACGAGTCTTTGTTCGTCAGGCAAGTCGATTCCAAGTTCTTTTTATTCCCTTTTTTCCACCGTTGCCTACGGAAATGATTAGTTGTCTCTACAGGCACGCATTGCAAACGTGCGCAAGCAGCGGGAAAAATAGTAGTATTGATATTGGTTGAATGGAAATTAGAACGCTTTAAAATTCTAATTTTAATTGCACAGTAGGAAAACGTCCATTTTGAAATACAGGATGTTCGGTCTGTGTATTCTTGTCATACCAATTGAGATAGACATTTTGATAGTTGACTACATTTTGAATATCTAAGGCCCATTCCAATGCCATTTTATTCTTAAAATCTTTTCTGATTGTAATTTTCACATCAGGTTTGAAATAGGTTTGGTTCTGTAGCGCAAAGGCTTCAGCATCTTTGTATGTAGCTTCATTATTAGTAATTGAGGCGGGCACATCCAATGGTGAATACCGCAATCCACCTGCCACGGTCAACTTAGCATCCAATAAAATACTCAAGTTATTTTTCAATTTGAATTCTCTGCCAGCAAGACCATTTACAACATAGTTTCCATTGAAGGCCGTGTTTCTCCACACTTGGTCACTACCTCTGTATGTGGACTGATATAGTGATGCTGTGACTAAAAAATAATAGCTTCTGCTAAAAAATTTCTCAACGGTAACCTCCCATCCATAATTTTGGCCAACTCCATTATTTATTAGATTTTCTTTGTATGAATTTGCAAAAGTAGCTCCGTAATTTAGTACAGAATAAGAGGATGATACCTTTTCAATGGGAATGCTAGAAAGATACTGATAGTAGGTTTCCACCTTTACTCGAAAGTCATTAGTGAAATTAAGTTCGTAACTTAAAACAAACTGATTGCTCCGAGAGAAATTTAGGTCTCGGTTTGTTTCAATTTCATTATTAGCCGAGTTTCTGTTTTTGTAAAAGTACATTCCATACGGCTGCACTTGATGGTGCAAGCCATAGCCAAAGCTTACAGTGCCCCTTTCATTTAATTGGTAGTTAATCGACAGCCTTGGCTCAACTACGAAGCGATTGTTAAGAGTTAGGTATTGAAAATGGACACCCGAGTTAATGGTAACATTTGAATTTACTTTATACTTCCACTGAGTATAGCCTTGAAGTAATATAGTATTTCCTTTAAAGTTATTATTGTAACCCCAAAACGGACTTTTGCCACTTGCTCTATAAAGAAGCAAACTATCTCTGGAGGTATAATTAATCTGCTCGGCCAACATACCGCATTGGACAGTATTTTTCGAATTGATTTTTTTATTCAAAAATGAATTCAAAACAAACTTGTGATTATTAAATCCAAAACCACCTGTTCTCTTCAAAGATTGGTCTACTTGAATGGAATCTCGACTTCCCCCATTTCCCTCATAGGTTGTAGCAATGGTAGTTTTTATAAAGGTTGAGTTGCTTAAGAAGTAGGTATGGCTTAACCCAATCACGCCCGTCTTAGAACCAAATTCTACATTCTCTCCTTTGTTGGCTGGAGAGAACTGCGTGCTATCTCGTTTATTGTCATAAAAAGCCGTGTTACTAATCCCCCCCACAGCAAATACACTAAACACCCCTGCCCTCTTCGTTTGAAAATTCAATTTCAACGATAGGTCTTCATAGTAGGGAATAGAGGCAAATCCTAGTTTTATTCCGGCATTGGCAAGGATGGAAAGTGTTGAATATCTGTATCCAATCAAATAACTCGACTTTTTATTTTTGTTAAATGGTCCTTCCAAGAGAGCTTCTAAGCCAAGTGCACCAAGTTGAATTGTCTTTTCACTTTTTTGATTGTTGCCGTTTCTAATCCGAATGTCAAAAACGCCTGACGTACCATTCCCGTATTCGGCAGGAAATGCTCCAGTAAGAAAATCTGAATTGGACAACATTTTGTAATTGATAATATTGATTGGCCCTCCCGTGCTTCCTTGACCCGAAAAGTGGTTTGGGTTTGGCACGGGGATGCCCTCTATCCTCCAAAGCAATCCTTGCGGTGCATTTCCACGAATAATAATATCGTTTCGTTGGTCGTTAGCTCCTGACACACCTGCATAGTTGCGCGCCATCCGTGATGGGTCATTTTGGCTGCCAGCAAAGCGATTGGCTTCATTGACGCTAAAAGTTCGGCCACTAACCCCTACCATATCGTTGACGGTGCCAACTTTTGGATTCACTCCAGTGATCACCACCTCAGATAAAAGAGTGGCGTCTTCTTCCATTTCTATATAAAGAATTGTTTCTTTCGCAGAATTCAATTGAATGTCGGAGACCACCTGCGGCTTATATCCAATAAACGAAACCCTAACTGTTTGCCTTCCAATAGGCACATTTGCTAAAACAAAAACACCTTTTTCGTTGGTAACGGCACCAATAATTGAGTTCGCATCGAGGGTAACATTCACATAAGCGACTGGCGCTTTACTATCTTTATCGACAATGATGCCTCTTATGGTTTGCGTAATATTTTGTGTAAAGCCTCCAAGAGCGATAACGAAAAATGAGAGGGTAGTAATTATTTTTTGCATCCTATTTATTTTTTTGATGCAGTAAAAGTCAGTCGAATAAAATAAAGTCTTCTTAGCAAATGACAAGAAATGGAATATTCGCCAATCCCTTGAAAAAATGCTATTTATTGATTAGCTCCTTTCGAATTCGGCTAAGCGAGGTATCAGCGATACCCAGGTAGGAAGCAATTATCTTTAGAGGTACGTTTTGAAAAATATCAAGATGTTTGTTTAATAGCTTAAGATATCGCGCTTCAGCAGTATCTCTTATCATGCTAATCATTCGATCGTTTAAATGGGAATAGTTCGTCACTAACATCATCCGACCAAACTCCCTAAACTCTGGCACCGCATGAAAATTCCGCTGAACATCTTCAAATGACATTTTCCAAAAAATACACTTTGTTAGAGTTTGAAAGTTTTCGCTCGTTGGCTGTCGTTTGAAAAAAGAAAGAAAGTCGTTGACGAAAATAGGAGCAGAGAAAATATTAGTAGTTACCTCATTTCCATCTCTATCGATAATAAACGCTCGAACAAAGCCACTTTCTAAAAAAAAAGTTTCGTTGCTCACGTTATTTTCTTTGAGTAAAAAATGATTTTTCTCAGCCTCGAATTGATTAAAACTGATACATAGTTGGCTTGCCTTTTCCGAAGAAATGGGTAAAAGCGATTGAATATATTTTATTAAAATATCTTGGCTTATCATCATTTAGCTTTACAACAACAATTTTAACCCCAATGTTATTCGTTAGAATTGGTAGTACGGATTTCGTGCTGGCATCGGCCAAGGATAGAAACGAAAAACCTCCCGATGCTTCGCTTGGGATAAACTATCGCGGGCAGGCTTGTAGTGAATAGCTCCACTTTCGGAGAGCCCTCATTAAGTCGGGGCTCGCCCAGCCGCCAAACTCCGCTAGTCTACTGCACCACCCTCTTCACTACCTCCACCACTTGCCCTTTTTCTTTGGCGCTCACACTGTGATCATACATAGCTTCGCAGTTTACACCGGGTAAGTAAAACGTGCCGCTGAAACTCGCGGTCAGTGATACGCGGAAGGTGCGCTGCCTGCCGCTACCCAAACTGAAATAAGTGTACACCCGATCATCGCGGATGTCTTGGTAATCGCCACGGTCTGTTTTTTCTATGCCTTCGTCATCGGTGAGGCGCAGGTTGTTAATCTCCCAACCTGAAGGGAACACTTGCGCGAGTGCCATGTTTTCATATGTGCCACGCAAGCCTGGGTTTTTTACAGTGACGTTAGCATAAAACTCTGTGCCTTGCTCTAACTTGGTTACATCAATGGCAATTCCTTTCGAGTCGGTGAACGAAGTGTTCACTACTAGATTGGATTGCTGCGCTTCTTCAACGCCACGAGCAGGTGTGCCGGTGTTGATTACACGAATGAACAGTCCGCCTTTACCTGAATTAGTCAGGCTGATCGAATTTTTTTGCGCCCCTTTTATCTCTAATGGTATTTGTGCCAAAGGCAATTGTGTAGAGGCATTTATCGATTTGCCGTTGTACGTATACGAGAACGCGATGCCACCTCCTTTTTCGGAAGCCACAAATTGACCAATGGATTTTAAACAGTAGGCGATTGTTTGTGTGCTCATCCAATAATTTTGGTTGCTCAATGATTTCGAGATATCGCGCACCAACTCAAAGGCTTTCGCTTTTTCATTCAGTCGCACCAGTGTTTCAAGAATGATGGCTTTGTCGCGGAGGTCGTTGCCATACGAATAAGCCATCTCTTGGTACGGTTTTATTTGCGTAGTAAGGTTGGCTACCAATGCTTGAGCCGCTTCGGGTTGGCCTGTCTTTGCGTAAGCGGCTGCCAACATCCACTTTGCCTGCAGGGTTGTTTCTCTCAACTCGCGCAAGCGGTTCATTGCGCCTAATTCGGGTACACCGGCCAATGCCAATGTGTAGAGGCGATACGCTTGAATCAAATCGGTATTGTAGTAACCCGCGTTGAGATTGCTCCGCCACTCAGCTGCTCTGTTCTTCTGGTATTTTTTCCAGCGCTTCATCATGTCATCGGGCACGTAATATCCTTTGTCGATGGCCGACAAAAGGAAATGACCTGCATAGGTTGTTCCCCACTGATCGGACTCTTGATCGCCCGGCCAGTAACCAAAACCGCCATCGCGTGCAATGAATAGTTTCAGCCGCTCGATGCCGCGGGTGATGTTGTTTTTGGTTCTGGATTTTTCTGAATCGGTTAATTCTTTCACCACATCTAAATATAATTGTGGAAACACCGATGAAGTAGTTTGTTCGATACATCCATGTGGATATTCGATCAGGTAACGCAAGCGATAGCCCAGGTTGATAGGAGGGAGCGAAGAGACTTCTAAGGTACTTGTATTAGAACCAGCCACCCCTACAGGAACGATCGTATTGTTCCACGACTTGCCCGCCTCTACATACATCTCGCTCACTTGCGTGACGGGTGTGTTCGGATTTCGAACCTCAATTTCAATTTCATCTATAGACTTTATATTTCCAGATGTGGCAATCACCGTTATTTTTCCAATACCGGTTTCAGATTTTACATTGAGATCAAAATCAATCGTAAGATCACCGGAGGGAGGAATAACAACAGATCGTGTAGATTCATCCGCCAACGAAACTGCACCCGCCACTTTCACTTCTACTTTTACATTTTTTAATTTCTTGTCTTGCGTGAAGAGTGTAATCGGCAGTTTTACTTTTTCGTCCGGGCCAAGCACCCGTGGCAATGTAGTCAACACCATCAGCGGCTTGCGTACTGGCACCGCTTTTTCTGTATTTCCATAAGCACCTTCATAGCCGGCTACTACCATCACTTTTACTGAGCCGATGTATTGCGGCATGGTGAATTTTAATTCGTGACTTCCGCCATCAATAGTAATAGGACCAAAATATTTTACCACTGCCTTGAAACGATTGGCACGCGGATCATCTTCCTTGGCACGTAATTCGGCATCGCCACCGACTGCCAGCAATCGTTCGATGCGCGAACCAAAGGCACCCATCACCTCGTCAAACAAGTCCCATGTTTTTACGCCAAGCGCTTCACGCGCATAAAATTTATTCCATGGTTCGGGTGTTTTGTATCGGGTGATGTCTAACAATCCTTCATCCACCATCGCAAGCGTAAAAGTCATCTTGCGTTTTGATTTTTCAAAAATTTTGATTTTCACCTCTTGCCCAGGCTCAATTTCGTTGGCCATTTCAATCACGGGCTCCAAATGTGTTTTAGAATTTTCGATCCCCAATGGAATAATGCCATACAATCGGATCGGTAAATCGTTGATGGTTTGCGCATGAGGTTGCAGGAGCGTGACGTTCACAAAAATATTGGGCGTCATGTCAGCGGTGGCATCGATAGAAAGTTTGTTTTCGCCCTTCTTTGTTTCGATCCAACGGGTAGAAAGAATTCTGCTTCCGTTTTCGATGGAAACCAGTGCGCGACCTTCTCCACTGCCGGGGATAGATAAATTTATTTTTTCACCTACGTTGTATTTTGTTTTGTCAGAAGCAAACGTAAGTCGTGTAGCTGCCGTTTTGGTTTCATCACGACTATTGCGACCAAAGTAGCCAGGCTGGTCGACATAAGTGATTTTGCCCGTGCAATGTCCGGAGATGGGATCACACACTTTAATATAGTACGTGCCCCAGTCTGCAGTGGCAATGTTAAACGACCAACTTGCTTTTCCGCCAACGGTATTGATATTCTCATTTGCGATCAAGCTTGAGTTGTTTCCTTCTACGTAGTTAGCAATGTTGTCATAGGTATTATCCCACCACCAATATCTTTCCAGACGATACAGGCTAACCGATGCTTCGTTTCTATCAACTGGTCTGCCATCTATGTCTAAGAACACCAGATCGATTTTTTGAGGTGTATTAGTGTATAACATACCACTATATTCTTCGCCTTTGGGCACGCGGATGCCTGCATATGATTCAAAAGGATAAAAAGGAAGCGCGAATCGATCAACGCTAAAATTGCCACTCTCTTCAAAAACTTTTCCTCTGAAAACAGCTGTCATGAAACCTGGATAATTGCCCTCCGGAAGAGAAGCGCTCATCGAAGCATTTCCATCGGCATTGGTAAATCCCGCAAAGAATATTTGTGTTTCGGAGTTGAAATTGGACGAAGGCTCTTCAAAAACGAAGTCATCATATCTAACAAAAGCTGTATTGCTCTTGATCACTGTGACATCAAACTCTGCTTTTAGATTTTTTCCTGGTGCGCCATGCAACCACTTTACGTTTAGATCTCCTTGTACTTGACGAGAAGTAAGCCGCTCAGCGCCCAGGTCTAAATTTATTTTTAAACGATTGGGTTTGACTGTTTCAATTTTTATGTTTTGGCTAAATTCGGTGCCGCCTACTTTGATACGCGCCATCCAATTACCCGTTGGTGCATCGGGAGACGTCATAGTGGCAAAGCGGTAGAATCCATTTTCAGAAGTTGATCGTACCAGGCGATTGGTAACTACACCTTGTGGATTTTGCAATTCAAAGACGACCGGATGTGTAGCCGGAAGGACTTTGTTTTTATCTTCCAAAATAAAACTGAGATACAGCGAATCACCCGGGCGCCATACACCGCGCTCGCCATATAAAAATCCTTTTAGACCTTTGCTGAGTGCATCACCCGATACATCAAAGCCACTCAGTGACAATGATTCGCCATCGACCAAACGCATGTATCCACGCTGTGCTCCATTTTTAGCGATCAATGCAAAGGGAGACTGTTTTGAGTTATAAATGGCTTTGCCTTCGCTATCTGTGGTGAGTGTGGAGAGAAGTTGTTGTTGAAAATCGTAAACTTCTATGGCTATTCCTGAAAGGGGAGCTGTGGTTTTTAAGTCCGTTACAAAAACAGAAGTAGTGCCATCGTCTCCTCGTTTGGCGATTAGACCCAGGTCAGAAGCAAGTACATTTTTTTGAACCTTTCGAGAAGAAGAGTAATAGGACCCATTGCAAGGATTGTCGCGTTCGTTCCAGTCGTAGTCACCATCATAGTAGTCGTAGTCATTTTCATAGTAATATTCGCGATAGCCTGAGTATTCTATTTCTTCACCATCTTCTATTTCCACTTCCGTTTCGGTTTCACCTTCGCAGAGATAAGCCGAATATCTTTTTTTAAACTTTAAAGATATTTGGTAAATCGCTCCGGGCTCGGTGTTGAGTAGTTTTGCCAAATCCAATGTAAAACGATTCCATTTTCCTAAATCAGTGATGCCGGTGTTGTCTAACTGAATTGTTTTCTTCAATACATTTTTACCCACGCGGTGCAACTCACTCGATCCATTGATCCGATTGTTTTGTAAAAACTGAAGAATGTTGCTTTCGTATATTTTATTGATGCTGACGTCTACTGCTTTTAAATTGACTGCTTCGAAAGGGAGAATCAAACCATCGGTACTGGGCAGGATCGTGCCTTTTCCTAAAAACCTCACTTCTGGTTTTAATTGTTCAAACAGCACTTCAGTGGTAGAAGCCTGTTTCATTTTGTAGTCATTGATATTTCGAATACCTGCTTCCAGATAAATCGTTTTCGTGCCGGCTTGGCGAATAGGTGGATAAACCCAAATTTCGTTATCGTGAATATCAAAGTCCAGTGTGAGGTTACGATCCTCACCAATCGTAATCAGCCCTAGCAGTTGTTGCTTCTCTTTGATGGGATCGGAGAATTGGAGCACCACGTATTGATTGGGATTTTGAATCACTTTGGTGGTGGTCAATTTGAAATCGCTTAGCGAGGGCACTTCTACATTTTCTTCTTCAGTGCGGTCTACACCAATTGTCTTTCCATTTGCTGACAACAATACCGCACTCGCTTCTTCTTTGCGAGCAATGTCTTCGACAATAAACGTGTGTTGTTTTCCTTCGCCACCGTGTTGCCAATTGATTTTTAGATTTTTTCCCTCTTGTTGTGCCGATACTATCTTCTCCACAGCCTCATTTTCTGCATAATCGGCTGTGAGCAATGTTCCCTCGATTTTCTGTCTCTTTAACTCCGTCTTAACATACGGCTTTACATTATCGATCGTCAACTCAAAGTGCTGGGGTATTACTTGAAAAGAATAGTCGAACGATGCCAACTCTTTGGGCACTTCAAAAAGTTTGGAAAGTTTAAATGCAACGGAATAGACTTGACCAGACGTCATTCTGGTTTCTGGTTTGAATTCCAGCGTTCTGCGGTCGAGCCATGTCGTCTTTCCTTTCAATGATGGACTAAATTCAAGAAGTTTCACCGAAGTCTCTTGCCCGATAGAAGTTGAGTCGATTGCTTCTTTGGTGAGAATGATGCGGATGGGAGAAGAAGAACTGACCACGCCAGCGGTGTAGGTAGAGATGTATTCGCCAAAGGCCGGGTTGATGGCTACTGCGGAAGGTTTATCTTCCCTTTTGCATTGAATGACAATTGCAGAAACTAAGGCGATTGACAAATAGGCAATGCATTTAGTGAAAGATTTTATTGAAAACATAGTGTGAGAGATTGATTGCCCCGAAGGTAAATGAATTTAAGACGTCAGTAGAAAGAAGGCTAGATTAAATGTTTCGCACGTACACGAAGTACGCGTGGTAATCAATATTTCTTTTTCGAATGAAGGACAGAATCGTTGATTCTTTTTTTAATTTCTATTAATGGCAACTTCTTTCTCAATTTTGGTGGATCAATGGCAGGGTCGATATTGTCAAAGTAATTGATCGCTTTTAGCGGAATAAGTGGATTAAAATTAGGGTATTTAATGGTATAAAATTCAATCATCTGACCCAACGAAAAGTGCTGAAGAAGAAAATACACATCTATAAAATCTTTTAGCCGTTTTCCTGAATTACTAATAGCGTTTAACTTCAAGGCTGCTATGTCTTCCATAGACAAGAATGTAATGCCTTCTTCAGTAATGGGCGGTTTCACAAAGGGATAACCATGACGGATGAAATCGACTTTTACATCGTTCACAGTACTCAATAACGTGTTTTCACGACTAAACGTGGAAACAAACTGATACCGTTTGCTCATTTGAACTGTTAACTCATCAACATCGAAATCTTGTTGGGTAAACAAATCCAGGTCAATTGAATTTCTATGGCCGAGTTGCAACGCCAAAGCAGTGCCGCCTACCAAATGGAATCCCTTTAAAAAAGGCAGACTTTGTAACTCTTGGATTAGTTTGAAGGTATTTAAGCTGATAATAAAATGATCTTTATGCAGCATGCAGGAAATCAGACTTTAAAAAGAACTTAGAGAAATCTTTTCCGCGCTTATCCAATTGCGCGCTCCACTCTATTGTGTCTAGTATTTTTGCCTCGCCATAATAATTTAGTATTTCGCGCCATTGCTCAAGGTTGCCTCGTTCTAGCACACGCTCAATTACAATCTTATATGACTTGTCGTAGTTGAACGTCTTCAAGTCGTATTCCCACAGAAAATTATCGGGTATATTAGGTTTACGCTTGGTCATAAAAATGAATTTTACAGTATGTCAAAGATACCAAAAAGGCTACTTTTTGCACGTATTAATTAAATTGATTCTGAAAAAATCCGTTCTTAATTGCTCAATAACTTTTTCAGTTTGTCCAATTCCATTTTGTTCTTATCAGAATTGATGGTCGAAACAATCCCTTCTTTTTCACGGGTAGTGAGTCGCCAGCTTAACGATGCCCTCGCATTATTTTGCCGGATGCTATCCATGCCTTGCAGCAAGTCGATGTAGCTTTCTGCTTGGTATTGAATATCAACCCGATCAATCGGGGCATTTAGCCACGAGTAAGCTTGACCAATTAGCAGATCGCTCGTAATATCTTGAAAATTCTCGAAGTTATTGTAGACTGAGCTGATGGGCTGTGTGATTGCATCAATAATCGTTTGGCCTTTGGTAGGAGAAATGGTATGCAATTTTGGCGAATCGCGGATTGAAACAAAAACAACCCCGCTTGTATTTTG